>NZ_JBINIY010000013.1:0-41915 GCF_043656315.1 Streptococcus hepaticus | reverse complement strand
AGCATAGCTGGTGGTTTTCTCATTTTTCTCTCCGAGAAAAACTGGCTGGAAGCCATAAGAAAAAACAACTATCCCTCTAAAGAATAGTTGTTTCAATCTATTTCGTAAAACTACTTAAAAATTAACAGCATCAGGATTAGACTGTACTGTCGCAGCTTCTACTGTGTCTAGTTTCTTTACATCCTCATCAGATAAGGTAAAATCAAACACTTCCAAGTTAGCCTCGATATTTTTAGGTGTAACTGATTTTGGCAATGGGAGAAATCCTTTTTGTAAACTCCAACGAAGAGCCACTTGGGAAACTGATTTACCATTGGCCTCCCCTACTTCTTGGACAACAGAATTGTTAAAAATAGTACCTGTTCCTAGCGGGCTATAGGCTTCCAACAGAATATCATTTGCTTGACAGAAGGTAACAATGTGAAAAGGCAACACTTTTCTGTACAAAATTTATAAAGTGCTTTTTCTAAACGACTAAACGTTTGGACATCGGTGAAGTGGCGACGTATTTTTCTAGACATAATATTCTCCTATTTTCTTTAGTGTAGAACACTTTATAAGACTGTCTAGTTTAGTGTAACCTATTCAAATTAAACTCCAGGAATCCAAGATAGAAGAGGAATTGTATCTTTCTAGCGAGGAGTTACAAGAATGGTTTGAAGCATTTAAGGAAGATTTAGACAATGACAAAATATCGTTGAAGGACTATGTCCTATTTTTTACAACCTTTATTCTAAACGATAGAAAATCCGAATCCTATGCCCTGCATTGGAAAAATATTGATTTAGACAAGGCAGAAATTAATCTGAAAAATGCTCTTGATAAATATAAAAACTTGAAATCTACAAAAGGAAACAAGAAAACAATTTTCTCTATCCCTTATTACCTTGTAACACTCCTATCCCAATGGAAAATACAACAAAAACAAGAGTTAGCACAATTTGATATTATGCAAACTCCTGACCAACTAGTATTTACTTATATCGATACAAAAGGGAATGTCAATAGCCCTTTACACGTTGATTATCTGAACAATAAAATGAACTCAGTAAGGAGACGCCATCCACGCTTAAAGCATGCCACACCACATAAACTAAGGCATACAGGTGCTACACTTGCTAGACAGGCAGGAATGAGCCTAGAAGCCATTTCTGAGGCTCTGACACATAGTGATACTATCACAACAAAAACCTATGTAAACACCTCAAACGTTGTTCCTCTATCTGCTGGTACTCTCGCCTATCAACATATTCAAAATAAATAGGGTAAATTTAGGGCAAACTTTCGTAAAAAGCATAGAAAAAAGCACCCATGAGGTAAACTCTTGAGTGCTCTGAAACGTTGATATAACTGAATATTAACGTTTTGAGAATTGTGATGCCTTGCGGGCTTTTTTGAGACCTGGTTTTGGGTGACCGAAGTCAAATATCTATAAAAGCTTATCAAATCGAGCTTTCAAAAGTCAGTTTCATCAAATTTAAACACTTATAGCCCAATCCTACAAATAATAGATTACCATTAGATTACCAAAACTCAATTTTCGGAGCTTATGTTATTGAGAAACAACATTACTAACAACCTCTACCTTAATAATTTACTTTATCAATAAATGTACACAACTCTCAATCTCAGTAATCAACTGCTCTTGGGTGTTGAAATCATCGAGAGCATTATAAATCTCTCTTATACGATCTGAAAAGTTTAAATTTTTTGCTCTTTCACGTATTTCAGAAATACTTAGCTCAACTCCTTTTTTATCGTATTCAAACCAAATTGGTAAAGTCAATCTTGACATTTTTAAGAAATGTTCTAAGTTTTCTCCTTTAGAATAATGCACGATATTTAACAAAAGAATATTATAATTTAGGTACGTAGTTAAGTTAGAAAAAAATGGAAAAGCATTGAAAGAGTAAGAAGTCAAAAAAATGTCCATAGCTTGACTGAAATAACCGTAGATTATAAATCGTAAAAGTTCTGCATCATTCATATTTTTGGGGAATGTATCTGAATACTCAAGTCGATATTTTTTCAGACGGTCTTTTATTGTTTCTGTAGGATCATCATAATCAAAAAGTAATATCCGTGATAAATATTCATGCACGACTACAGTATCTATATCCTCATACTGGTGTAAATTTTTAAAATCAATACCTTCTATGAAGAAGTTTTCAATAAATGGCATGATATCAATTTTTTCTTTGTTGATAATTGAACTAGAAAATCTTAGCGGTAATACGTAAAAATTTGGAATTCCTTTTTCTAATAAAACTATCAAATCATCAATGCACTCTATAATCCTTTCTTTTAATTTTGTGATGTAATCTTTCATATCATGGATTACATTACTTTTTTCTATTACCTCTAAATAGGATAGTATTGGATCGTCAAATATTTGATAATTTCCCAATGCAAAGAGGATGTTCTTATCTGAGTTGGCAACATTGAATTTTGATACTGCAGTATAAAAATATGTATCCGAATTATTAAAAAGATATTGACTACACATTTCTAACAATTTTTGTTTTCTGAACCAAAAATTTCTAACTTTATCCAAGTTATAAGTTACATTTTCTAAGTCTAAATCATCTTTGACTTTTTTCAACAACTCTAGATACTCACTTTGTGACTGACGAAGTTTACTTAACATAGCCCCTCTCTTTCTATTCATTGGGAATAGGAAATACTTCTTTAATGATGGATAGATGCTTTGTCAAAATCATTACCATATCATGACTAATATCAGGTAATTCTTGTACATTATCTATATCAGGAATTCCATGGAATTGATGCCCAGTTGAAGTGCATTTCAAAACCGAACTCTCTCTAATGGCTCCCCAAAGTCCATGTTCAAATTGAGAATCATAATCATAGTAAAATTTATATAAATCATCTTCCCCTACTTGCTTAAATTTTTGTCTTATATTGCCATTTCCAAAATATCTAGTGTCCATATCTATAAATTCTTTATTTTGAAATTCCGACACTAGCAAATTTAAATATTCAAAATTAATATGAGGATTTGTTAACTCTGGTTGATTCTCTATAAAGCGTTCGGAAACTAATTTATAACCACCAATACCATAATATTGGTATTCCTCCCAAATGTTTTTATGGTTTGCTTCCTCAGCAATTAAATATTTTGTCATAACATAGTTCTCAATGCATGACCTTACTATAGAACGCCCTGAAATCGTATATTGCAAATCATGATTCATCAACTCTAGTAACCGCTTATAAGAATAGGTTAGGATACTAGTTAAAACATAAAGCTTCTCGTTAAAAGGCTCTATATTTTGAAGCATGTCTCTGTAATATTTTAATGCTGAATATACTGTACTTTTTATCTCATTCAAATCTATAGCATTACTTCTATCCATAACAATTGAATATACCTCACAATCAGTTAGTTGACTAATATTATTCCAAAATCTTTTACTATAAAGATAATTCATACCTTCAGACATTGATAAAGCAACCTCCATTGAGCGAATCTGGGAACGAACAATTCTCATTTCTGGATCTGATATATCTAAGTAAGGGTATTTAGTTAATCCGTCTACCATGTGTGACTGCGATTCTACAAATTTAATTTTTCCTTGTAGCATCTTGTAATACAGTAAAAAATATCTTATATCCGTTGATAATTGACTATATTGGTCAGATATTTCATTTAGTACTTTAACAAGTATATCTAGTCTTTGATTAAAAGAGTGACTCTTGCTGTAAAAATTTTTACTCAGAACCTCTTCGCTATCAGGCAAAACTATTGAAAGTGGAGAAAATATTGATAAGTCGAAAGCAGAACTTAATGATTCAACAAGAATTTTCTTCTCATCAATATCTAAATTAAGTATTAAACTCATTGCCGGTAAAGGTAAGATTTTTTCTAAATCTAATGCTTTTGATAAATTAATCAGAGCTAACATCATTTTTTCCATTTGCTCTGTTCGGTTTCCATATTGCAGAGCTAATCCAATCCAAAGATATTCTGGACCTTTTGAATGGATCCAGTCAGATTCTTTATCTAATGGAGTTACTAATTGACTGAACTTAGTTCTAAAGACTCCTTTTTTAAAGTCGTGGTCACTTAATTTACTAAACATAAGATACCTCTCTCAATACAATACCACCTGTACTCTTACTATTATGCTATACTCCAAATATAAAAGATATTCGTTTTTTATTTCATTATTCAACCAACCATAGTTACAAAATATTCTGTTTATGAGTAAGTCACTATTATGCATGTGTTAGTTAACAATTCTTCAGATTTTGTAATAACTATCCCTACTGCTTTTTTATGTTAAACTACTTAACAATATTATCATAAAAAGTAGATACCGATAACTTTATGGTACCTACTTTTTTGTTCCTTACTGTATTCTACTGTATTCTACTGTATTCTACTGTATTCTACTGTATTCTACTGTATTCTACTGTATTCTACTGTATTCTACTGTATTCTTATTACTAATAGTACCCTGACTGTAATCATTTATCAATTAAAAGATAATATTGATTGCGGTCATTTTTACTTGATCCAAACCAAGTGATGATTTCTAAATCACGAAGATGATGCAACATTTTAACAACAAACGAGCGACTTCTTCCCGTCAGCTCAATGGCTTTTGCTGTTGTCATCTTCTCGCCTGAATTATACATGTAGTGAACCAGTAATTGCTCGTCGGCATTGAGGTCTCCAAAATCAGTAAACTGTTTCTCCAAACTATCTCGGGTCCGTAGGTGTCGGCTGACAATATTATTTTCAAGCGTCAGAACAACCTTGTTCCCAGGTTCAGAGTATTTTGGTTCATGGAGAAAGGCTGATTCCATCTCTGAGTAAATCCGTTTAACACCTTCATTCATCTCACGGACCCAACCAAACTCTGTCAGGGTTCTGGCAATCCGAGGATTTCTTGAAAACCGTTCATGCTTAATATTGTCAACGGTGACGATATTTGGCAATTTCCCTGGGCTATGAATTTCCAGTCGGTCATCAAACATGAGCACACGAATATGGTCGCCATAGACAGAATAATCTCGATGGGTGACGGCATTGACGACACCTTCAAACCAAGCAAATTCAGGATACTCAGGCAAAATTTGGAATTGCCCATTGTCATCCAGATATTGGAACTCACGCAGCTGGGTACGAATAAAGTCACGAGCCTTGATAATCAGGATTGGTAGAGCATCATCAAAGGTTACTTCCTTGATGACATTAAAACTACTGCCTGTCCCCATGTCCGTGCCATCAAACCGTTGGAAACGAACACGAGCTTGAGGGAAGAAAGCTGATGGGTATTTACCAAAAAGCAAGATAGCTGCCTTGGTCAATTTTCCATTGACCAGAAAACGCCGAGCTTTGAGAACTTCTTCTGTCGAACGGTCTGAAATATCAAATCGATTTTTGAAATCCTGAACCAGGTCATCATTGATGTCTTCCAAGGTAGCGTCAGCCACAACTTCATCCTCAAAGAAACGTTGTCCTTTATCATAGCTGAGCTGAGTTCGTTGTTCATAACTTAATTTTACCGTTTCATCCCCCTGACGCAGGTAAACTTCATCATTAGGCGCAGCAATCACTCGGTTTGAGGACAATTCAACTGAGACAACCAAAATCACATCGTCTTCACCCTTATGGTTTCGCACAGGGATTTCTTCAAAAGATAAATCCAAGGGAGTGTCACGCATCTCACGGTCAATCTTTTTGAACTCATCAATGGGATAGGCTCTGCCATCTTTGAAGCCAGTGATGATGTTATTCTGCTTGTCGTCCTCAATACCAATGACCAGCTGACCACCATCTGCATTAGCAAAGGCAATCAGGTGTTTAAGCAGTTCAGACGGTTTCTTTCGTGCTGACTTTCTATCCAAATATTGGGTTTCTGGAGAGAATTGGTAGTGGGATAGGGTTTGAATTAAATCCCTTTTGTTTTCCAAGTTTAAGCCTCCTTCTCAATATCAAACAGCACATTTTTGGAACGACTGTCGTCTCCAAATAAATGATAAGTCAGCTTTTTATACTACTGATTTAATGCCTTTGATATTTCTTAAAATGTCAACTATAAAATTTGTCTCTTCTTATATCTAGAAGAAATAATAATGGTTAAATCTCTCCACCAATCCCCTTGAACGTCTCAACCAAGTTAACAATTTTTTCAAATACCGTCTGCTTTTTGGTCCGATATTGTGGATTGAGGGGACTCATCTTAGGAAGTGCTTCATTGAGAGCATTACCATTTTCACTAGCGTACTCTCGTTTGAGTGACATCTGAATATAACGGTTAGCACTCTCGACATTCAACCCTTCTGTCTCAATCAAATTAGCTACTGCTTCTTTTTGTTTTTGACGGGCAAATGTATAAAATTGTTCTAAAATATCTGACTTCTCAGAAAAACTGTCCAAGTCGCTGGCATTGATAAAATCCACAATTAAGCTTTCCTTAGCTCTCTGACCCAGACTAGCACGGATAGTCCGAGTAATTTCTTTAATGAGTTGATCCTTATCAGATACCTTTTGGTTGGTTTCAAAAATCAATTCCAGAATATAGTCCAGATTGATTTCCTGTGATTTCAACAACTCTACTTCAAAGACAACCGCATCCCAATCGATTTCGGAATCGCTATCCTGCTGATTCCGCCTCTCATTGTCATACCAGGACTTGATATCATTGTAAGTAGAGCGATAATCTTGAATCTCACGAATACTTGGGATGTCCATTTTAGAAAGTTCCGCAACGGCTTCGTCGTCCAGATGAAAACGTTCTTTGAACTCTGCCACAGCCTCTGCGTCTGTAACATCTAACTCTTGCAAAGCCTGCAAACTCATGAAATCATCATAGTTCTGCAAGATATTATCCAAACGCAAGAACTGACCAAATAGGGTCACAAATTCTTTCTTATCACTTTCTTTACTAATCGTCGCAGAATCCGGGAATTTTTCCTGTAATTCTTTAACGACTTCCAAATACCCTTTTTGCTCTTGACCAGCCTCAATATAGCCAGTCATGTAGTCGTCGTAAGAGCGCTCCAACAGAATATCAGCCGTCTCAGTCTTCCCAAAAAGCTTAATCGCATCTGTCGTTGCCTTCTCCAAATCACGAAAGGTGACGATATTTCCAAACGTCTTAGTCGCATTGTAAATCCGATTGGTTCGAGAAAAAGCCTGAATAAGTCCATGATAGCGTAGGTTTTTATCCACAAAAAGTGTATTCAAGGTCGGAGCATCAAAACCAGTCAAAAACATACCGACGACAACCAGCAAATCCACTTCTCCAGACTTGACTCGCTTAGCTAAATCACGGTAATAGTTTTGAAACTCATTGCCATTGATACTAAAGTTGGTCTGAAACAGGCGATTATAATCGGAAATCGCTCCACTCAAAAATTCCTTACTACTAATATCTGCCAAGTCAGCAGGGCTGAAAGTCTCGTCATCAATCTCCCCAATCGCAGCTTGCTCCTCATTTGCTGCATAAGAGAAGATGGTTGCAATCTTCAATGGTTTATCTTTTCCAGCTTGTTGGTCTTGCAACTCTTGGTAGTAAGCCTTTGCCGCCTCGACACTTGACACGGCAAACATAGCGTTAAATCCTTTACCGTTTTGCCTATGGGTCTTTTGATTAAAATGTTCTAAAATATAAGCCGAAATCTCTGTAATCCGTGTCGGATGAAGCAGAGCTTTTTTATTTTCAGCAGCAGATAATTTCCCTAAATCTTGCTCAGTTTCCAAGGCCTTAAACTGTGGACGAACATCATTGTAATCCACCTTAAATTTCAAGACTTTATGATCGCGGATAGCATCGGTAATGACGTATGCATGAAGCTCCCGACCGAATACAGAAACAGTGGTATTAGAACCCAGAGCATTCCCCTTACGCGTAATATTTCCATCTTTATCATAGATATCTGGAAGAATCGGCGTTCCTGTAAAACCAAATTGACAATACTTCTTAAACTTCTTCTGCAACCGTTTTTGAGCCTCGCCAAACTGTGAACGGTGGCATTCGTCAAAGATAAAGACCACTTGCTTGTTGTAAATCTCATGCTGCGCTTCGCTCGACATAAAGTTATTGAGCTTTTGAATCGTCGTCACAACAATCTTATTGTCATCTTTTTCGATATTGCGTTTAAGTCCAGCTGTGCTATTTGATCCATTGACTGAGTCAGGAGAAAAACGCTGGTACTCTTTCATGGTCTGGTAGTCCAAGTCTTTCCTATCAACGACAAAGAAAACCTTGTCCACTTTATCCATCTCAGTCGCCAGTCTCGCAGCCTTAAAACTGGTCAAGGTCTTACCAGACCCCGTAGTATGCCAGATATAGCCGCCAGTCTCAGGGCCACTCTTAATGTTACTGTCAATAGCCGAGCGAATCTTCCAAATAATCCGCTCCGTCGCCGCAATCTGATAGGGACGCATGATAAGGAGGGTATCACTGGTATCAAAAACTGAATAATTGATGAGAACGTTTAAGAGTGTCTGCTGACTGAAAAAGGTCGCTGTAAAATCCTTCAAATCCTTGATTGGCTCATTATTTTTTAGTGCCCAATTCATGGTAAAATCAAAAGAATTTTTCTCCCGCTTAGTGGTATTGGCAAAATAGCGAGTATCCGTCCCATTTGAAATGACAAAAATCTGGAGATACTTGAAGAGTGAATTTTCTTCATTAAAACTCTCCTTGCTGTAACGGTGAACCTGATTAAAAGCCTCACGAATAGCCACCCCACGCTTTTTAAGCTCAATTTGTACTAAGGGAAGCCCATTTACCAAAACGGTCACATCATAACGATTGTTTGATGTCCCAACTTGAGTCATTTGGTTAATGACTTGAAGCTTGTTACGACTGATATTCTTCTTATCCCAGAGATAGATATTTTGAATATGCCCATCATCAAAGATAAAGTCGTAGATGTGGTTGTCGTGGAGCTTTCGGGTGCGGTCAATCAAGCTATCACTAGGCTTATTAAGGTACTCCTCTAAAAAGCGTAGCCATTCCGCATCGGTAAAGAGCACACCATTTAAAGTCTGCACCTGCTCACGGAGATTGAGTAAGAGGGCATCTGGCTTTCGCAAGTCTGGTCGATACTCATATCCCTGAGCCTGCAAATCCGCAATCAACTCCCGCTCCAGGTCTGCTTCTGTCTGATAAGTGCTGGGCTGGGCAAGTTTAGTGTATTTATCTAAAACGATGAAGTTGTTGGTTTCGACAATGGGCGTGGTTTGAAAGGTACTTGTCATGGGTGCTCCTTATTGAAATTGTAGGTATTATCAAAACTTTCAAACAGATAAATTAACATCTGCTTCTCTCTAGGATTGAGACTAGAAACTTCTTCTCCCGAATACTGCGAGTGACTTGAAATATCTAAAATTCTTTTGGCATAGCTCAGTTTTGTTTCGTTATCTGCTTCACGCGGTAACAAATCTTTCCAATCCATATACCCTAAAAACGTCGCAGTTTTTTCAAAAAGATTTCTCAAAAAATTAAAATGATATTTTTGAATTCTATTTTCATTTATTGCTGTTCTCAGTTCATTTCTCAAAAACATGTGATAAGAAAATGGTGAATCATTTCTTTGTGCGTGCAGCTCATAGGTACCATCTTCCAATTTTTCTAGTCTAAACTTATTAGCATTTCCAAATTCATTGTGTAAAACATTATAGAATAATGGGTTATGAGTCGTGATTATAAATTGTAATCCTAATTTTTCCTTGTTACTCTCTTTTATTAAGGAAGCTAAATTAGAAGCAACTTCTATCAAATGATTATCATCCAAAGATGAGACAGGATCATCAATAAATACATACTCCAACTGATTAAAATCGGATGTGCTTCTTTCATCGAATTCTGGTATTTTCAGTTCACTAATCACTAGCTCTAATAGCGTGTAAAATATAGACCAAATAAAATTGCTTTCTTCTCCTTTGGATAACTTAATGGATTCTGCAATTTCCTCATTACCACGCTCAATAGTGAAGGTAACACTTCTATCTGAGAAGTTAAAGTTAGGCATCAACTTATCATTTGTGTATTGTTGAAAATTCTTAATAATATTTCCATCTTGTCCTTGATCTATTAGAATCCAATCCATAAAATAGTTGTTCCAAATTTTCAAGGCAATTGCCTCATTATCCCAATAAAACAAGTCTTCTGTAAAAGCATTATAATAGAGAATTTTTTGCCTTGTTAGCTCACCTTCATCAGGTGTAACAAGTTTAGCAAATTCCTTAGATAATCTTGTTTTCCCTGTTCCATTGAAAGCATAAATCAGATGAACTTTCTTATCTGACTCCTTCAGCTCCTGGGCAATATCTCTCAAACTTTTTCCCATAAGGTATCACCTCTTTGTTTAAAATTGCAACAACTGATCCCGCCAATATTCATACTGTTTTTGTCGTTGCTCAATCTCAGCTGGTAGACCCTGGCTGAGGTCTGTTGTTAGGGTATCGAAGCGGTCGAGGATGGCAACGATGCGGTCTTGTTGGTCAAGGGGTGGGAGGATAAACACTAAATTCTCAATAGAGGACTTCGATAGCCGTGGTACGCTTGCTTTTCGAACTTGCGCTTTAACCGTCTCTTGCTTACTCATCAATAAATAATATAGGTAACGCTGACCTATGACCTCAGTATCAAAAGTCCAGACATCATCCGCTGTCCAACATCTGCTACGTGTATAGCCAACTTCACCAGCTGCCCCTGCACTAATCAGAAATGCTGTTTCTGCCTCTCGATTATAATGCTCAAAATAACCTAAGGTTGTTAAGCTATTTTGATAAACGGGATAACCTTCGCTTGGATGCAATTGACTTTTGACCACACGTTTCCCACGCACCACCGTCGCCACAGCCCCCAACTTCACCCGTATCGAGCCGAAAACCCAAGTCAAGAGCCTAATCAGGTCTTGTCTGTACTGTACTGTACTGTCAGTATACACGCCTTCGGCGGTGAAGGTCAAGAGTTTATCTCTAAAGAATTCGTACTGTTTTTGACGAAGTTCAATCTCTTTGGGCAGGCCGATATTGAGGTCGTTACAAACTGTATCGAAATTGTCCAAGACGTGGACAATGCGGGATTGGATGTCAGATGGAACATATGGAATAGGGAAATTTCTGATTTTACCCAAAGCTAAAAAAACTTGACTACCTTTACTCTTATTATCAGCTATATACTTTTTAGCTACTGATGACTGTAAATAGTGAAATAAATATCTAGCTAGGATTCTATCCCTTGTTTTAATCAATCCTACATTTTTTATTGCAAAATCAGGTTCATCAATGATATGTGCAATTTCTCCGACAGTGCCAATCATTGTAAAAAGCAAGTCATCGACATCAACTTTACTTCGTTTATTTATTAACTCAAAATCCTCATCGCTAATGTAATAAGCATTTTCAAATATTACTGAACCACATTTTATATTTTTAGAGGTAATTAAATATTTTCCAAAGTTTTTCTTTTTAGGTGAATCATGTGTACCATCACGTACATCACATACCTCACCCAACGTTTTCCACTGGACAGTGTAAACCTTATTGTTCGCCCCCCCCGAACTATCATTATCAAAGTTCAATAAATAATCTCTAAAATAATTATATTGCTTCTGTCGAAGGGTCAATTCTGCGGTCAATTCTGCGGTCAATTCTGTAACATATTCCGTGAATTTGTCAAGTATTTTGACGATTTCTTTTTGGATTTTCTCATGAGGGATTGGAACTAATGTTGTTTTTGCACTACTCCAGTGTCTTTTATAACTTCCTTCTTTATGATAAAAATTACAGAAACAATAATATAAATACTTAGGTACTATTCCATCTTTGGTTTTAAGGATTTTCAGACCATCAGCACCTTGAACAAATGGAAAATCAATAAATTTAATATGTTCTGAATGGTCTCCAAAAATTACATACTCACTTTGAGGAAGAAATTTATCAGTATCGATATAGCCAGCTATAAAATCTTCTCCTTGATCAACAACTGCAATTGCACCTTCTTTATGATAATCTTTTCGTTTTAATTTTATGGGACTATTAACTGTATCGACACATTTATCAATTTCCCTCAACTCTACTCCGTCAGGACAAAGCTCTTTTATCATTTCATCAATGTAGGTCATATCAGCTCAACTCCTCGACTATCTTATCAATCTCTGCTCGCAAGCGGTCAATATTTTTCACGGTCTCCGCAATTTCTTTATTGAGAACATCAATATCAATTTTCTCACGCGTATCCTCTTTTTCCACGTAGGTAGATACAGAGAGGTTGTAGTCAGCTTCCGCAATTTTTTCTTGGGAAATGAGCTGTGCGAAATAGTCTTCATTGTTCTTGTCCTTAACACTTGCCAGGATTTTCTCGATATGCTTCTCTTCCAAGACATTGTTATTGGTTTCTTTTTTAAATTGCTGGCTAGCGTCAATAAAGAGAACATCTGTTGTCAGCTTATTCTTAGCAAGGATAAGGATACAGGTCGCGATAGATGTCCCGAAAAAGAGATTATCAGGCAACTGGATAACAGCCTCAACAAAGTTTCCGTCTACCAGATACTGACGAATCTTTTGCTCCGCACCACCTCGATAAAAAATCCCAGGGAAGGTGACAATAGCCGCTCTGCCTTTATTAGACAAATAAGAAAGGCTATGCATGATGAAGGCAAAGTCCGCCTTAGACTTGGGTGCCAGAATCCCTGCTGGGGCAAAACGATCATCATTGATCAGCGTCGGGTCGTCACTACCAACCCACTTGATTGAATAAGGCGGGTTGGACACGATAGCATCAAAGGGCTTATCATTGCCATGCTTGGGGTCTAGTAGCGTATTGCCACGCTCAATACTAAACTTGTCGTAGTTGATATTATGGAGGAACATGTTCATCCGCGCCAGGTTGTAGGTGGTCATGTTAATCTCCTGACCGTAAAAACCATCCTCAATGATATGCTCCGTAAATTGTTTTTTAGCTTGAAGTAGAAGAGAACCCGAACCACAAGCAGGGTCATAAATCTTGTTGATTTTATTTTTCTCGTCCTTACCCAGCATGACGATACGAGCTAACAGACGTGACACACTCTGTGGGGTGAAAAACTCGCCACCTGACTTCCCTGCATTGGAAGCGTAGTTTGAAATCAAGTACTCATAAGCGTCCCCAAAAAGGTCAATATGATTGTCCTCAAAATTCCCAAAATCAAGACTAGCAATACCTTCTAGGATAAGGGCTAGGCGTTCATTACGCTCTGGAACAGTACTTCCCAGCTTATTACTTCTGGTGTCCACGTCGTCAAAAAGACCTTTGATATCATGTTCACTGGCATAGCCCGTAGCACTCGCCTCAATGGCATCAAAAATATCCTTGAGCTCCGTATTTAGATTGTCATTACTACGAGCTGTTTTCACAACATTGGAAAAAAGCTGCGCAGGCATAATGAAGTACCCCTTGGTCTTAATCGCATCATCCTTAACCTCAGGTGTGATTGCTTCATCCGGAGTATCCTCATAGTTGAAATCTTCACCACCCTCTATATAGGTCTTAAAATTTTCACTGATAAAACGGTAAAAAAGGATTCCCAAAATGTATTGCTTGAAATCCCAACCATCTACCGCCCCACGGACGTCATCTGCAATCGCCCAAATTTTACGGTGCAATTCTTGCCTCTGCGCTTGTTCTGACATATTCAAACCCTCACTATCTTTAATGACTCTATTATACCATGTTTCCCTTCTTCTTACACGTTTCCTCAAGGGGTTTGGGGCTTTGCCCCAAGTGTTAAAATCCATCACCTAAAGGAGCTGTCTGCTCACTTTTGGTAGTGGATTTTTTGCGATAGTGTGTATACACTATCTGAGCTCGCAAAGACCTAAAATTATGTTTTTGTATCAATTCTAAATTCCCCGTGCCAAACACGGTGGCTGACATTGTCAGACAATCATTTTTTAGAAAGACATAAGAAAACCGCAGATAAATTCCTGCGGTTTCATTTACTTATTTAATGTTTAGTAGACTTCTTTTTCAGGTTAACTGAGAGTCCCTTTTCCAATTCATCCAATAATTGAGTTATCAACTGTCCAAGTTCTATAAAATTCTGTTGTGAAATATTTCCAACCTGAGTTGACAACTTGGCGATCCTATTAATTGATCTGCCAATCTGAATGAATCGCTCTGTCAGTTGCTCATACTCTGGAAAATTAATCGTCCATGATTCAATCTCTTGGTTAAATAATTTCTTTCTGGCAAAAGCGGAAAAGTTTGACTCTTTTTCATTAGCCATTAATGCTAACAATCTTTTATTCTCATCCTCAGTCAAAAAGACTTGCTTCACGATATTTTTAATTCTATTTTTCATTCATCCACTTTTGATAGTAACCTCGCCTTTTTCGTTTTATGGTATTTAAGGAACGATTTTTCATATTTTTCAATCATTTGAACACTGTAAGTCATAGCTCGTAATGCTTGAAGATCCTGAGATTGCTCTGCTATCCTTGCTAACTGATTGATATTATTTTTAATTCGCCTCAAAGAAAATATCAAGTCTTCAAATGAAGTTTCATCAAATACCACAACAATAGGGAATTTCTTAAATAACATTTTCCTAGCATAGTTAGAAAAATTCCTTAAACCTGTATAACTGATAAGGTAGTTTAGCGTTTGATTCTGCGATTTTGTGATATAGAATTTTTTCAGAACTGTTCGATAACGCTCAACCACGATAAATTCTCCTTGTGTATTTTTCTGCCTGAGACACATCATATTCCCTCAAATATTCTACAAGTTCCTGATAATCTTGCAACAGCCCTTCTTCTAAATTTGGGAAGTCATTTTCTCTACTCTGGATAATAATTTCTAATTGATTGACAATTTCTCTAATTGAGAAACTATAATCCAGGGTTTCTTCCTCATACTCTGCTTTTAACCCTTGATACCGTTGTAACTCTTCTTCTGATTTAAAACCAGCGACTAGCATATTCTCCAATTGATAATAAATTGTCATTCTACTCTCCTTATCCCTTTTGGTAAAACTTTCTAGCATTTTCATGAGCAATTACCTTAGCTTCCAATAATCGCTCATCTTTTAGGCGCTCCATAGAGCTCATTAAATAGGCTAATGGTGACTCTACATCATTAGGAATACGATCTATCATTCCCAAGACTTCATCAGAAGTCATATAGCCTTCGCTTAAAAACTGTCCAATCGCCATTTTTTGCTTATGCGTTAGGGTGTAATTATAGGGGTAAATAAAACGATCGTTATATCTATCCGCAATCACTTGCAAAAGGGAATAATACTCTGGTTTGAGATAAGTTGTTGACTGATCTTCTGTCTCTCTAGAACTATTATCTAGTATATTCTTATTCTCTTTCTGATTCTTGTTCTTAATCTGTTGCGTTACTTGATCGTTACTTTCCGTTACAGGTAACGTTTCTGTAACGTTACATTCTATTGATAAACTATCTTGCCCACTTACTAGAGCTTTTTGCTTTTGACGAAAGCGTGTTACCCTTTCTCTAGTTTGCTGACGAATTTTCTCAAGGCCATCAATATTCTGATGTTTTTCCCAGTTAGGAATGGTGACAGCACCATCTACAAAGGCTATCATGCTAAACTGTTCAAAGGTCTTTAAAGCTAACTTGACCGTTGTAGCTTTTCGCCTGAAAACCGTCGTCAACATTTCTTCGGTATAAAAGACTTTATCGCCTAGAGCTAGTACGCCATTATAATTCTGTTTGCCCGCTAAGACTAACAACTTGAACCAAATAACAATCAGGGTATCTCCTTCTGGCATTGATTCAATCAACTGAATCTTTTCATCATCAAAAATATCCGTTGTTATCTTAATCCACCGAACATCACTCATAAATGTTCCTCTTTATCTTTCATATTGCTTCAACCAGCGTGTCACAGCCCGCTTATCGTAGAGAGTTACACCATCTATCACCATAGTTGGCATACCCTCACGTGTCCATTTTTGCAAAGTGGTTGTGGAAACATCTAACCATCTTGCCAAAGCAGCCATTCGCACCATCGGTTTATAGAGCTCTTTATCCTCTAAAGCTCGCTCCACTGCTGTTGCAATCATCTCATCATAGTGAGCTCGTAATTGCTTTTCTAGTGCTTTGGGAAGTTGGACAACCAAAGTTGTTTCTTCTGACATATCATTACTTCATTTCTATTTTTCAATTAAATAAACTCCGAATTTATTTGTTATTCATTTTGAATTATAAACTCTTTTTGAATTTTTGTCAACTATTTTTATTCAAAAAGAATAAAGTGTGGTATAATACTGAAAAGGAGGTAGTTATGACCAATCATATTACAAAGTTAATAGAAGACAGCGGCAAAAAATTAACTGAGATCAGTTCTGCTACAAATATAGCTTATCCTACCTTATCCGGATATAATCAAGGCATACGGACACCTAAAAAAGAAAATGCCCAAAAGCTTGCGGACTACTTTGGTGTTTCAGTAGCCTATATTTTAGGTCTAGATGATGATAAAAACGCACCATCTAATTTGAAAATCGTCGCAGATAGTTTTAAAACATCAGAAATCACCTCTGTAACGCCTTTTAAGAGCGATATGGATAGGCTTAAGAAAAGTATCGAGCTTGGAGAAATTCATCTGTCTATGCCCCTAAATGAGACGTTCTCAGATGAATTTAGACGTGTCTTATCAGGTTACTTGGTTGATTATGAAGAGACATTTATCAAACATTTAATCAAGCACATGAACAGCCAAAATCGTGAATCAGATCTTTGGAAGACCTGGACTCAGACAGAAGAGTATCAAATTAGACGAACAGATCGCGAAAAAAAATAAGCTAACATTTCTCAATTACATAAGCTCCGAAAACTTGAATAATACGGAGGAATGTTATGTCAATTCACAAATACCAATCACTTAAAGGAACAACCTATTTTGTCAAAATTTACCTTGGTCTAAACAACTACGGTAAGAAAAAATATTATACTAAACGAGGGTTCAAGACGCGTAAAGCTGCCAAAGCTCATGAAACTGCTGTTAATCATCAGCTGAATAGT
Organism: Streptococcus hepaticus; assembly: GCF_043656315.1. NCBI lineage: Bacteria > Bacillati > Bacillota > Bacilli > Lactobacillales > Streptococcaceae > Streptococcus > Streptococcus hepaticus. The sequence goes on along the minus strand of NZ_JBINIY010000013.1, from coordinate 24,891 downwards.
GGAACTTTTGTCCATATTACTGCTCAAACAACCTACACTTACCAAGAGCTTTATCAAAGGTGGTATGAAGCTTATAAAGATACTGTCGAAGCAACTACTGCAGTCAAAACTGCCGACCTCTATCGCCTACATATTCTTCCTGTTTTTGGAGAAAAGAAAATTTCAAAAATCAGTCCTTTAGACTGTCAAACCTTCATCACTGATAAAGCCAAGTCATTCAAGAATATGAAACAAATCAAGTCATATACCTCAAAAATCTTTGAATTTGCCATCAACATGAATTACATTGAACGTAATCCAATGAGCAAGGTGATTTTGCCTAAAATCAAAAAAACTGCCAGTGAAAATTACTGGTCAGTTAGTGAGTTGCAGCAGTTTTTGCAAATCATTTTAGAAAATGAACCTTATAAACATTATGCACTATTTCGATTACTAGCATACAGCGGGTTACGAAAAGGGAGCTCTACGCCCTTAAGTGGGAAGATTTTGATTCTGAGAATCAACTATTAACAGTTAGCAAAAGTTTAGGAGGAATAGATGGCCATGCCATTGAAAAAGGAACTAAAAATACATTCTCTGTGCGCTCTATCTATCTTGATGATGAAACCTGTTCTATCCTCAACAAATGGAAACAGGAAACTAGCAGAGAAAAGTGGCAATTATCAATACAGCCTCTTTCTCTCGACAAAGAATTTATGTTTACATACTGCAACCGAGATGGTGAGATAGAACCTTTACACGCTGACTATATCAACAATATTCTAAAACGTATTATACGTAAGCATAATCTTAAAAAGATTAGCCCACATGGGTTTAGACACACTCACGCAACCTTGATGATTGAAATGGGAATTGACCCAGTCAATACTGCTAAACGCTTAGGCCATGCAAGCAGCCAGATGACTTTAGACACTTATAGCCATGCTACAAAAGCTGGTGAAAAACAGTCAATTACAAAATTTGCAGAGTATCTTAATAAGGCTAAATGAACTAGATTTATTGCTCAGCCTCATATTGACCAAAAACCAAGTCTCGAAAGATTACCAAAAGGATTACCAAAGTACTTTTTTCATCAAAAAAGCACCTTGCGAAAACTTCGCAAAGTGCTCTGAAACGTTGATATAATTGAATATTAACGTTTTGAGAATTGTGATGCCTTGCGGGCTTTTTTGAGACCTGGTTTTTTACGTTCAACCATACGTGCATCACGTGTAAGAAGACCAGCGCGTTTCAATGAATCGCGGAAATCTGGGTCTACTTGAAGAAGCGCACGAGCGATACCATGACGGATCGCACCTGATTGACCACCGTATCCACCACCATTAACGTTAACGATAACGTCGTATGCACCTTCTGTTGAAGTTACTGCAAATGGTTGGTTGATAACAAGACGCAAGTCAGCGTGTGGGATGTACTCTTCTACATCTTTTTTGTTAACTGTGATTTTGCCAGTACCTGGAACCAAACGAACGCGTGCAACAGCGTTTTTACGACGACCAGTACCTGCATATTGTGCTTGTGCCATTATTTAATGCTCCTTTCCTCTTAGATAAGTCCTGAGATGTCAAGTACTTCTGGTTGTTGTGCTGCGTGAGTGTGCTCACCGCCAACGAAGACTTTCAATTTCATACCTTGTGCACGTCCAAGAGTGTTGTGTGGAAGCATGCCTTTAACTGATTTTTCGATCAAACGAACAGCATTTTTAGAACGAAGTTCACCTGCTGAGATTTGTTTCAAGCCACCTGGGTGGTTTGAGTGAGTGTAGTAGATCTTATCAGTTGCTTTTTTACCAGTCAATTTAACTTTTTCAGCATTGATAACGATCACGAAGTCACCTGTATCAGTGTGTGGTGTGAAGGTTGGTTTGTTTTTTCCGCGAAGTACGCTAGCAACTACTGCAGAAAGACGCCCAAGAGGTACATCAGTTGCGTCAACGACATACCATTTACGATCAACTTGGCCTGGTTTAGCCATGAAAGTTGTTTTGTTCATGATTTCTCCTATACGAATTCGTAATATTTGTTTACAAGGGTGATGGGTGTTCCGTCCCATCGAAGGTATTTGGAAGGTTCCGGGGCCTTTCAAATGGGGTAAACAATACCATCTACTATCATACCAAAAAATCATGTCTGTCGTCAAGCGATTTGAGTTTATTTTTTTAGAAAAATGGCAGAGCCGTTCAGCCACATTCTACTCCTCATCAGCTACCCAAAACAAGTCGTCCAAGGTTCTATCCAAGACTTTGCAAATAGCAATACAGAGATTAATTGTCGGGTTATAGTCTCCCTTTTCTACTGCTGCAATCGTTTGACGAGAAACCCCCACCAATTCAGCCAGAGCTTGCTGAGAAAGATCTTTTCCTGCACGCGCAGCCTTGAGTTTGAGATTTTTACTCATCTGCTTCCCTCCTATCACGCCATATCCGAAGACATAAAATCAGCATATTTTGCAAGGGAAATAAGCCCAGTAAGCAAATCATGACAAGTCCACCTTTGGCAAAGGCATTTGCAGGAAAATCTCCTATTTTTATCAAATACAAGGCCACCATGAAAATACACAGATTACATAGTAAAAATTGTCTCGGTGTCAATCCTGCGCTCTTATTAATAGGAAAGTAAGTCCCTGTCCAAATATTGTAACCAATCTGAACACTGAGACCCACGTACATGAGAAACCAAAAATGAAACGCCTGAGAAAAACGAATATTTGCCAACTCTGCCAACATATACAAGACATAGATTGCAGCCAGGAGACTATAAAATGCATATTGATAACCTTTTCCACGCAAGAATTGTTGGTACTCATCGTATTCATTTTTAGGGAAAGCCTCTACTCGACCATCTTTTTTCCGACGATAGAAGAGCACACCAGTGATAGCAACCAGCATAAGAAGTAAAGGTAGGTAGGTCATGACTAGTCCTCCTCTTCTTTTTTATCAAGATATTTACGGCAGACTAGGGAGAAGCCGGTCACCATCAAAGATAGACTTAAAGCCAGCATCATTCCTGTCTCACCATAGGAGAAAAATTCTTTCCAATTAAATTTAGTCATTGCAGGGTCAAATAAGCTAAAGACAGTCATTGCTATCCCATATAGAAAAGCAAATAAACCAAACCATTTTCCAAAGCGACCAAATCGCTTAAAACGATTGTCAACAAGTGGGTGCGCCCCTTTCAATATGGCATAGGACGTCTGAAGACAGATACCTCCCCAAAAGGCAATCGAAATCATAAACCCAGCTGAAACCACATTTGCCAAAAATCTCAGGACAAAGAAGCTTAACCACAAGATAAAAATTGTGAACCAAAACCCATATTTGTAACTCTTTAAGACAAATTGCTGCTGGCGCTCGTCAAAAACTACTCCTTGACTCTCTTTCTTTTTCATTCTTCTCCTCCTTTTTCTGCAATCTTTTTATAGAAGATGACTGCCAATATGGAGGCAAAACCGATCGCAATCAGTAAATTCAAGCCCCCACTTTCTTCCGAAAAAGTTCCATCTAGCAGTCTACTAATACCAAGACCGGCATTCAAGACCATAACCACTGACAGGAGTAGGATATAGGAAGAACCTTTTTGTTGAAAGCCAAAATAAGCATCGTGCAAAATGGCATAGGAGGCATAAACTACTGCTCCAACCATAATGGTTAACATAGCCACTCCTCGTAAGCTCAATTGTTCTGCTACGAAATCAGCTAGTAACATGATGGCAACATTTGTAAATAATATTGCGAAAGTCGCGCATTTATAGCCACGGTTACGATACATTTCTTGCCGTTCATCGTATTTTAACTCTTTTTGAGCTCGACGATAGGCAACTGTAAAGCCAAGTACCAAAGCTACTAACATTCCTAAAGAGAAAAACATAAGTTTGACCTCACCTTCATTTATTTGCTTATATTGTATCTCTCCAATAGATTTTTGTCAACTATGTTTAACATTTTGTTTTGATTATTTTTCAAAATAGACTATTAACCAAGCATCAACTCAATTGAAGAACTGTCTGAAACCATAAAAAAGAAACCTTTTCGGTTTCTTAGCGATTTGTCTGTGCGATAGAAAAAATAGCCAAACAGCCCGTTCCTACGTGAGTCGAGATAACTGGTCCGATATGTTCTATCAAAACTTCCTCTACTTGCGGATGTTCTAAGAGGGCCGTTTTCACATCTTCTGCAGCTGCCCAATCTCCTGTATAAGAGACCATGACACGCGGTTCAGCCAGTTCCATCAAGCTAGAAGTAATCAATTCCTTCACCGCTTTTTTGCGTCCACGAACCTTGCCAAAAGCTTCCAATTTCCCCTCAGCAGTGACCGTAATCAGAGGTTTAATATTCATGAGACCACCAACCATGGCAGACGTCTTGCTCAAACGCCCACCACGCACCAAGTGCTGCAAATCATCTACCATGACATACGAACGCACCCTAGGAGCTAGCTCTGTCAAATAGTTCACCGTCTCTTCCAAAGACATGCCTTGGCTACGCGCCTCAACTGCCTTCATGACCAAAAGCCCTTGTCCCAAAGTCGCTGCTCGCGTATCAAAAACTTCAATCACTGCCTCAGGATAATCTTCTAAAATCATATCACGCGCAATGAGGGCACTCTGATAGGTTCCAGATAAACCTGAAGAAAAGGCTAAATAGAGAATGGGCTGACCTGCTTCCAGTTCGCGACGAAAAGCCGTCTCAAATTGACCAGCATTGATTTGACTAGTGGTTGGTAGACCACCCGCAGCCATTTTTTCCAACAGAACTGGGGCTGTAATACGGTCATCTCCCACTGTTTGGTAAGCAATCCCGTCCAATTCTAAAACCATTCCTAGCTGACTGACACCCTGTTCTTCCAACCATTGTGGTGACAGGTCTGCTGTCGAGTCAGTCATCAACTTAAAGGTCATCTCTCATCTCCTTCATCATTTTTTCTAAAGCTTGTAAATTTCCCTCTGACCAGGGATTTAATCTAGGGGTGTATAATTCTGTTCGGTCTACAAAGAGATTTAATTCCTTTTTCACATTGGAGACACGCTGTTCCAATTCACGTGCAGACACCCGCAAGGCGCCTTGTGAGAAGACCACCCACTGTTCATTGAGGTCACTGGTCGCAACGGATACGGTTAAGTGCGAGGTATTGAGTTCTGCACTCATTCGCTCAATATAAGAGTCAGCTGTCTCATCTTCTTCTGTAAAAATAACCGTTACATTAAATTCATCATAGCGCTGGCGCAAGCCTGGTACATGCTGGGCATCAAAAACACAGATGACTTCAATTTTTTCAAAAGAGGCATAATTGGACAGTTTGTTAAGCAAAATATTCCTTGCCTGGTCCAATTTTCCCTGCTTAAAGGCTTGCTTAGTAGACTGCCAAAAAGCAATCATATTGTAGCCATCTACTAGTAAAATCTTTTCTTTCATCAAATTTTATTTCGAAATACTTCGTACATGAGAACAGCTGCCGCAACGGAAGCATTGAGACTTTGGACATGCCCCTTCATAGGAATGGTAATCATCTCATCAACCTGTTTTTTGATATTAGCCGAAATTCCTTTTCCTTCATTACCAATAATCAGCGCCAACTTGCCAGCTGTATTCCACTTGTAACTTGGTGTGCCATTCATATCTGTCCCGAAAATCCAGAAACCAGCTTCCTTGAGCTTATCGAGGGTTTGGCTGAGATTGGTTACTCGGGCGATTGGGACATGGGCCACCGCACCTGTGGAAGTCTTAGCCACAACGGGCGTCACGCCAACTGCTCGGTGCTTGGGAATGATGATGCCCGCTACCTGAGTGGCATCTGCGGTCCGTAAAATCGAGCCGAAGTTGTGGGGGTCTGTCAGCCCGTCCAAGATGAGAATGAGGGGATTATCTTCCTGCTCTGCCTTTTCCAAAATATCTCCAAGCTCCGCATAGGCGAACTCAGATACCCGCAAGACAAAACCTTGGTGAACTGCACCTTCTGTCATCTCAGACAGAGTTTTCTTAGGGGTCCAAGAGATAGACACCTTCTTCTCCGTCGCCAAGTTCTTAATTTTTTCTACATTTTTTCCGCGCAAATCATCCTGAATATAGAGCTTGTTGCCAGTGTTGGCCTCCAAACTCTCTACCACAGCATGCACGCCATATACGATATCATTATGTTCCATGCTTTCATTATAGCATAGAAGAGAACGTCTTTTCGGATTTATGATACAATATTTTTATCACTTCCAGGAGATTTTTATGCCTATTCTTGACCGTACTATCAAACTGATACTTGCAACCGTCCTTTCTATCTACTTGGCACAATGGTTGGGACTGACCTATGCCACTTCTGCAGGGATTATTGCCATATTGAGCGTCCTTGACACTCGCAAGTCTTCCTTAAAAATGGCTGGTAATCGTCTTTTTTCAACCCTTCTAGCCCTAGCTATTGCCTGGCTGACCTTTTTCCTATTAGGATTTGACTTTTGGACACTGGCTATCTACCTAGCTATCTATGTGCCACTAGCCTATCATTATGGCTGGGAGGCCGGCATTGCCCCTTCAACAGTACTGGTCACCCATCTGCTCTTGGAGAAGGATATTTCTTTGGCTCTTTTGGGAAATGAGCTAGCGCTGTTTTTGATTGGGGCAGGGTTAGCACTTGTCTGCAATATCTACATGCCTTCCCAAAACAAAAAAATCCAAAACTACCATCAACAAGTAGAAGATCTGCTCAAACAAATTCTCCACCGCTTTGAAACATTTTTACAAGACGGCGACGGGCGCAACGATGCCCAACTGATTAACCAACTGGACCAACTGCTACAAGAAGCCTTATTTGTTGTCTATCTGGATCGCCACAACCAGCTCTTCAACCAGACCAACTACCAAGTCCATTACTTTGAAATGCGGGCTAGTCAAAATAAAATCCTCCGCCGCATGGCCAGTAGCATCAATCATTGCCGTTTGGAAGGACGAGAAAGTATTATTTTAGCCAGCCTATTCCAGCGAACGGCCCAGCAACTGAGCCAAGAGAATCCAGCCTACGAACTCTTGGTAGACATTGACCTCTTCCACCAGACCTTCCGTGAGCGGCCACTGCCACAAAGCCGACAAGAGTTTGAAACACGCGCCACCCTCTTCCAACTCCTCCATGATATGGAAGAATTTATCCGCTTGAAGGTCGAATTTTATGAAACTTATCGTGATGACTGGATGTAAAAAAAGGAACTCGAAAGTTCCTTTTTTGTTTTGATTAAACGATTGCTTTGCTTGTTTCGTCGTCGAAGAAGTGTGCTTTGTTAAGGTTGAATGCCAATTTAACATGCTCACCTGGACGGTGGAAGTCACGCGCATCTACACGAGATACGAATTCAGTGTCGCCAACTTTGCTGTAAAGCATTGTTTCTGCACCAAGCAATTCAGATACGACAACTTCTGCTGTAATCACGCTATCTGGGTATGTTTCCAATTCCAAAGCTGAAGCTTTGATGTCTTCTGGACGGATACCAAGTGTGAATGATTTACCATTGTAACCTTTGTCTTCCAATTGTTTGCGACGACCTTCTGGCAATTTCACTGAGAAGCTTGAGCCGCTTGACAAAACGCCATCTTGCAAAGTAACTGGGAAGAAGTTCATAGCTGGGCTACCGATGAAGCTTGCTACGAATTTATTAACTGGTGAGTTGTAGAGTTCTTCTGGTGAACCGATTTGTTCGATACGACCGATAGTACCTGTACCAGCTTCGTTTTTAGTTGCTGACATGATAACGATACGGTCAGCCAAAGTCATAGCTTCTGTTTGGTCGTGGGTTACATAGATAGTAGTTGCCCCGATACGACGGTGGATTTTAGCAATTTCAGTACGCATAGATACACGAAGTTTTGCATCCAAGTTTGACAAAGGCTCATCCATCAAGAATACTTTTGCATCACGGACAATCGCACGACCCATGGCAACACGTTGACGTTGACCACCTGAAAGGTCAGCTGGTTTACGTTGCAAGAATTCAGTCAAACCAAGGATTTCAGCTGCTTCTTCAACACGTTTTTTGATTTCATCTTTGCTGTATTTACGCAATTTAAGACCAAAGGCCATGTTATCGTAAACAGTCATGTGTGGGTAAAGAGCGTAGTTTTGGAAAACCATGGCAATATCACGATCTTTAGGTGCCACATCATTCATGAGAACATCGTCGATGTATGCTTCACCTTCTGTGATGTCTTCAAGACCCGCAATCATACGAAGAGTAGTTGATTTACCACAACCTGAAGGACCTACGAATACGATAAATTCCTTGTCTTTGATGTCCAAGTTGAAGTTTTCTACTGAATAGTGCTCGCTGTTTGGATATTTTTTGTAAATGTTTTTAAGATTAAGTTGAACCATGTCAAAACTCCTTTTAATTTCTATGGTTTTATTGTAAATGAAAACGCTTTACAATACTATGGCAGACTGACCAATTCTTGAAAGCGTTTTTGTGCAAGTTGACGAAATCAAAAGCACCTGTCTAAACATGCGCTTCGTCGCTATTCAAAATAGGACTCGTGCAAGAGCAATTCCAAGACCTTAGCCTCTCTCAAACATTGACGAATCATAGGGGCTATCCGCCACGGAACGATTTTTTGCAATGGCCTGATGCGGATATACAAAGACAAGGCGATAACCTTCCTCGCTCTCATAACTATCTAAATTTTGAGCAAAATAAACTCCTGCGCTTGGCAAAGATAGTCAAAATTATCCTGAATAAAACACTGGTCTTGATCATGAAGACTCCGCAAAATCCGATGAACATAGCCATACACTTCTACGGTTTCTTCTTGAATGACCAGACCCGTTTCTTCCAGAGTTTCCCGCTTCAAGGCTTGGAGGATACTTTCCCCTTCTTCAATGCCACCATCAGGAAACTTATAATAATCGTACTTGGTACTTGGCACTATGCACCATAGCAACTTTTCCATCAGAAATGATAATACTTCTAGCAGAATTCCGTACATAGGTACGAGTACAGTCTTGGTAATCTTTCTTATCCATTTCAAACAGCAGTCTCATCATCAGCCTCCATTTTTCCTAAAACAACTCATGCAAAATCAAACTATAACAGAGAGTTAAATCTGTCAATTCCTTGAGTTGAAGTCCTGTCAGTTCATGCCATTTGTCCAGTCGATATTGGAGGGTATTGCGATGAAGATAGAGCTTTTGAGCAGCCTTGGTCACCACAGCTGACTCTTCCCACAAAGCAAGAATAATATCCTTCAACTGGTCCTGCTCTGCAATCAACTTACTCAACTCTTGCGCCAAAATTGGAGACATTTCTCCCTTGCTCTGCGCCCAAAGATAAAGTTTACTGAAAGTCAATACCGTACTTTGGTTGAAGTCTTCTTGCCACTTGTTAAAAAGATTTCGTTCCGCTTGAAAGAGGGCAGGCCAATTTTCCTGTGCAGAATAGTGCCAGATTTGTCCTAGGAAAAAGGATAAACGGACATTAAAGTCGATTTCTAAAGCCTGGATACTCTCCGTCAAAATCTCTCTGGTATCCATTTCCTGTCCTTGATGAAGAACAAAGATCAATTCGCCAGGTGACAGACGAAAATGGCTGACTGCATTAGGTAAAAGGTCCACCATCATATCCAGCCAATCAGCAGAATCCTCTTTCCAAACACGAACATGCAGAAATTGGACCTTGTCTAAAAATTGGGGAATATTTCCCTTTCTAGCCAGTAGGTAATCTGACCAGGGACTGGACGGATAGGGATTTTCTGGCATGACAAGCAGAGTCAAGATAGCCTGTTCTCGGTCTGTCAACTGAGCAGTTTCAAGTTCCAACCACTTACCGTCAGGCAGAGACAGATAAGAGTGCTCTGCTAGGTTCTTCTTTTCCTTTACCAGTTTTGCCCCAGGAAACAAGTTCTCCAAGTCTATCATAGGTATTCCTTTCCAGATTAGTTTTCCTTACGGTCTTCCACTTGGGCGATACACCAGGCTATCAGCTCCTCCAGACGCTCGGTCTGCTCGGTCATATGGAGGTAGCCCATGACCGCTTCAAAGCCCGTCGACATCTTGTAAGTGATGACGTCCGTATTTTTAGCCTTGGTGTGGCTGCTAGCATTGCGCCCGCGTTTGTAGATTTCTTCCTCTTTTTCGGTCAAAAGCTGCGCTTCCAACATAGCATTGACTAGCATTGCCTGTGCCTTGGCTGACACATACTTTGTCGCCAAGCGGTGCAATTGATTGGGCTTGGTCTGCCCTTGAAAAATCAAGTGACGTCTGATATAGAGCGAATAAACGGCGTCCCCTTCGAAAGCAAGGGCAATACCGTTGATAAGATTGACATCTAACTTAGTCACGCGTCCACCTCACGCCATCTTTGGTATCCAAGAGTTTGATGCCCTGCGCAGCTAATTGATCACGGATAGCATCTGCCTTCGCAAAATCACGATTGGCACGCGCTTCTTGGCGTTCAGCGATCAATTTTTCAATCTCCGCATCCAACACTTCTTCCGCAAATACAATCCCAAAAACTTCTAAAATAGCCGCAAATTGTGCTTTGATCTCTGCACTGTAATTGCCAGAATTTATCCATTTTGCCATTTCAAAAACAACGGTAATCCCGTTTGCCGTATTGAAATCCTCATCCATGGCTGCCACAAATTTCTCTTGCAAGGCTTGGAAAGCTGCTTCATCAACTCCCTCAGAAAATGGCTGTTCATAGGCATTTTTCAGATATTTGAGATTGATTTCTGCGTCATGAATGGCTTTTTCAGTAAAGTTAATGGGCTTGCGGTAGTGCTGGGTTGCTAGGAAAAAGCGTAAAATCTGTCCGTCAATGGTTTTCAGAGCATCATGAACTGTCACAAAATTGCCCAGCGACTTAGACATTTTTTCATTATCCACATTAACAAAGCCATTGTGCATCCAGTAATTAACAAATTTATGACCTGTCTTGGCTTCCGATTGGGCGATTTCATTGGTATGATGTGGGAATTCCAAATCCGCACCACCACCGTGAATATCAATCGTATCACCCAAAATTTCTGTCGCCATCACCGAGCACTCGATGTGCCAACCAGGACGACCTCGCCCCCAAGGACTTTCCCATGACACTTCACCTGCCTTGGCTGATTTCCAAAGGGCAAAGTCCAGGGGATTTTCCTTACGAGCTGTTTCCTCATCCGTCCGCCCGCTGGCCCCCATAACCAAATCTTCCAGAGACTTATTGGCTAACTTGGCGTAATCCTGTGATTTTTCAACGCGGAAGTAAACATCGCCCTGTGCTTCATAAGCAAAACCTTTGTCAATCAAATCCCCTACAAAACGGATAATATCATCCATGAAGTCAATCACACGCGGATTGCGAGTCGCAGGCTTAATGCCCAAAGCCGCCGTATCTTCCATGAAAGCTGCAATATACTTGTCCGAAAAATCCTTGGTAGACATGCCAGCTTCTACAGCACCCTTGATAATCTTATCATCTACATCCGTAAAGTTGGAAATGTAGGTCACATCAAAACCACGGTATTCAAAATAACGACGAATGGTATCAAAAGCCACCGCTGAACGACCATTTCCCACGTGAATATAATTGTAAACCGTTGGTCCGCAAACGTACATCTTGACCTTATTTTCCTCAATAGGGACAAAATCTCGCAGACTCCGCGTCATGGTATCATAAATTTTAATCATCTTATTTCCTTTTTTTGTAAAATTTCAGGTACATGGTACATGCCCAAGTAATAGCCAAGAGCCCTGCCAAAACTGCCAACATGTAGTCCTGCTCCATGGCATGATGAATGGATAAGAAGGTTCCTAAAAGGACAATAATTCCCATACCGTAGGGACTTTTACTTAAATTTTTCATCTTTTCTCCTCAGATTTTCATAGTTGTTTCGGTCATTTTTATAAGTCTTATAGACTCTTCGACTGGTCTCAAATAATGTAATCGCAATACAAATTCCTGTAAAGAAATCCCCCTTTAACATATCTTTGACAGCATAAAAGCCCATCATGACTGCACATACGATATAGAGGGGCAGTAACAGAGTCCTAAGCTTACTATTCATTCCAATTCTCCTGCAATTTTCAGTGCAATATCAAAGAAGGTCAGCAAGTCTTCTTCCTCGTGTCCTGTCCGTTTGTCCCAGCCATTTTCGTGGTCTACATAGTCCGAGGTGTAAAAGAAGTGATAGACCTCTTTTTGGCGAAATTGGGCCCAAGCCGCAACCGATGCCACTCCATGTCCACTACCTGACAGCCCATAGCCTTGCGCCGATCTACCTTGGCAGGTGTTTCACGGAAAAAAGCATCTGTCGTCCAAGCCTTGGTCTGCACATGCGCAATCCCGTGCTTGTGTAAAATCTGCGCAAATTTCTTCAAATATTCAGGGGTATAACCAATCTCATCTGAAGCAGGGGCATAGTGATAGGAAATCCCCTCATCACGAACAGAAGATGTCGGTAGAATAATCTTATTGGTCTCCAAACTTCCGTCCAAGACACCACAGGTCCCAAAGATAATAAAATTCTTGAAGCCCGTAGCCTGCAATTCTTCCAGACTACCAATCAGGGCTGCTCCACCAAGTAACGCCTTGAAAACCGCTACCTTCTGACCATCCTTTTCATAGATATACCAAGGTTGTTTGCCGTTGATATTGGACTTATAGCCACCATAGCGAACATAGTCTAAACTACTAATTTTATCAAATAGTTTCCCAGAAAAAGGGAGAATAATGGTATCACAAATTTCTTTCGCAACCGCATCTGAATACTCTGGTTCAATGACCGCTGGCCCATCTTCAAATTCTTCTAAAATCATAGGCGAGCCTTTCTACAAGTGGGAGGAATCCATACTGGCATAACGGGCTTCTTCCAACTTGGAAGTATAGTAGCGCTCCTTGCGCTCTTCCTCAATCTGATGATTAACCAGCTCATCCTTTTTCCCATGAACACGGACCACCTTGGCTGGAATGCCTACAACTGTGACTTGTGGCGGTACGTCTGCCACCACAACTGCAGAAGCCCCAACCTTAGCTCCCTCACCAATCTCAATGGGACCGATAACCTGAGCATGGGCAGAGACCAAGACACCTTTTCGGATTGTCGGATGCCGCTTGCCAACATCTTTTCCAGTTCCTCCCAGCGTCACGCCATGATAGAGCAGAACACCCTCTTCGATTACTGCGGTTTCTCCAATAACAAGACCGGCTCCGTGGTCAATGAAAACTCCACTAGCAATCTCAGCGCCTGGATGAATTTCAATCTGGGTCCAAAAACGCCAAAACTGGCTATGCATCCGCGCCAACAGTTTGAGATTGTGTTTCCATAAGAAATGAGAAAGGCGGTGGGCAGCCAAAGCTTTGACACCTGGATAGGTCAAAAGCACCTCCAGCGTCGTACGCGCAGCCGGATCATTTTCTTTGACAATATTGATTGTATCTTTCCACCAACCCATTTTCTCACCTCATTTATAAAGAGAGAAGGCTAAGGTTTACGCCCTGCCTTTTCTCTTTTTATTTTTCTACTTTGTGGATTTTGAATTCACTAAAGCCTTTTTCTTCTTTTTTGTCATGTGAGAGACGTAGGCGGTCTTGTTTGTCACCACGGTCACGTTTCTCACGTTTTTCTTCTGTATAGCCTTCTGGTTTTGGAAGAAGAACTTTCATAGACGCATCAACACGGCCTTTTTCATCAATTTTCATGACCTTAACATCTACTTCATCACCTATCTCAACCAAATCTTCTACACGGTTTGTGCGCGCCCAAGCCATTTCAGAGATGTGTACAAGAGCATCTGTCTTGTCAAAGAGGTTGACAAAGGCACCAAATTTCTCGATACGAACAACTTTTGCCTTGTAAATTTCACCGACCTTGGCTTCACGCACCAAGCCAGCAATGATTTCTTTAGCACGTTCAATGGCATCACGGTCACTAGAGTAGATAGATACATTTCCTTCTTCATCGATGTCAATCTTAACGCCAGTTTCTGCGATAATCTTGTCGATGGTTTCGCCACCTTTACCGATGACAATCTTAATCTTGTCTACATCAATCTTAATCGTATCAATCTTCGGTGCAGTTGGTGCCAAATCAGGACGAACCGCTGGAATCGTTGCTTCAATCAAGTCAAGGATTTCAAAACGAGCTTTCTTGGCTTGAGCAAGGGCTTCTTCCAAGATTTGTGGTGTAATTCCGTCAATCTTGATATCCATTTGAAGAGCTGTAATCCCGTCACGCGTACCGGCAACCTTGAAGTCCATATCGCCAAAGTGATCTTCCAAACCTTGGATATCTGTAAGGACTGTGTAGTTGGTACCATCTGAAATCAGACCCATGGCAATACCAGCAACAGGAGCCTTGATTGGCACACCACCAGCCATAAGGGCAAGTGTGCCCGCACAGATAGAAGCCTGTGAAGATGAACCATTTGATTCCAATACTTCTGCTACTAAGCGGATAGCATATGGGAATTCTTCCAAGCTTGGCAAGACTTGTTCGAGAGCACGTTCACCAAGAGCACCGTGACCAATTTCGCGACGACCTGGCGCACCGTAACGACCAGTTGAACCCACTGAATATTGTGGGAAGTTGTAATGGTGCAAGAAGCGTTTTTTGTACTCATCGTCCAAACCATCGATGATTTGCGTTTCACCCATTGGTGCCAAAGTCAATACTGACAAGGCTTGAGTTTGTCCACGTGTGAAAAGACCTGAACCATGAACTTGTGGCAAGAAGTCTACTTCTGCATCAAGCGGACGAATTTCATCTACACGACGACCGTCAGGACGAACCTTGTCCTCTGTAATCAAACGACGCACTTCCGTGTGTTCCATGATTTCCAAGATTTCAGCTACATCACGCATAATGCGGTCGTGCTCTTCATGATCGGCATAACGTTCTTCGTAAACGGCTGTGACCATATCACGGACTGCATTTGTTGCGTCTTCACGCGCCAATTTTTCTTCCACTTGAACAGCTTTTTGAAGATCAGTATTGTAAGCAGCTACGATTTCGGCCTGCAATTCTGGGTCAACTTGCAAGAGTTCTACATCTGCTTTTTCTTTCCCAACAGCTGCTACGATTTGGTTTTGGAATTCCAAGAGTTCTTGAATGGCTGCATGACCTTTCAAGAGGGCTTCCAACATGATGTCTTCTGACAATTCTTTGGCACCTGATTCTACCATGTTGATAGCTTCCTTGTTACCAGCGACAGTCAATTCCAAAAAGGAAGCAGCTTGTTCTTCTTGAGTTGGGTTGATGATAAATTCACCGTTGACATAGCCAACTTGAACGCCAGCGATTGGACCGTTAAATGGAATATCTGAAATAGCAAGTGCCAATGATGAACCAAACATAGCTGCCATTGGTGCTGAAGCGTCAGCATCGTAAGAAAGAACCGTGTTGATGACTTGCACTTCATTGCGGAAACCTTCTGCAAACATTGGACGGATTGGACGGTCAATCAAACGAGCTGTTAAGGTCGCATCTGTTGACGGACGACCTTCACGTTTCATCCAACCACCTGGGAATTTACCAGCGGCATACATTTTTTCTTCGTAGTTGACTTGCAATGGGAAGAAATCACCAGTTGCCATTTTTTTAGACATAACAGCAGCTGTGAGGACAGTTGAGTCACCGTAACGTACGACAACAGCACCATTTGCTTGCTTGGCAACTTGACCAGTTTCTACAACTAATTTCTTACCAGCAAAGACCGTTTCAAAAACTTGTTTTGACATGAATTTTCTCCAAAATTTTATTTTACGGGTTTTTACAAAGTTCAAGAAAGAAACCTTCTTTCCTCAGCTTTGCAACAACCACGTATAAGCACTATTTTATCATATTTTAGGCTTAAAAGGAAAAGTTAAAAAACTTTTTGACAAGAAAATCCACTTCTGCTATACTACTAAAAAATCTAGGAGGTGACGGATGGAAAACTTATTACTTGTTGCACCAAGTTTGGACTTTGCAGATCAAATCTCTGCTTACAAATCTGCTTTTGCTGGAGAACACCTCCACGGAGGCAGTCGTTTGCAGGAAATGGACTCTCTAACTGACTGGTTAGCACATTTGGAAAGAGAATCCTCCTACGCCACCTGCCGTCCCAATCGCTCGCCGTCTTCCACTTTTCTCTGTATTCGGGAGTCGGACCAAAAAATGGTGGGCATTGTCAACATCCGCCACGATATCAAGCAGGAATTTCTACTCCATATCGCAGGACATATTGGCTATTCTATTCACCCTGATGAACGTCGAAAAGGCTACGCGACAGAACAACTGCGCCTAGCCTTGGAAGAATGCCGAAAATTTGGCTTAGAACGCGTCCTTGTCACAGCAGCTGACTGGAATATCGGTTCACAGAAGACCATTCTCGCTAACGGCGGTGTCTACGAAGATAGCCGACTGGACGAAAGCGACGGCGACCTAATGCTGCGTTATTGGATTGATATAAAATAAACCGTTGGAAATTCTATTCCAACGGTTTATTTTATATCATTTTATATTGATTTGTTCGTATTTGCGAATCTTTGCGAATCATTTTTTCAACGTAAGTTTTAATAACTTGTGGTTCACGCATAAACACTACTATATATGGTGCTTCTGGGCTTTTTCCTGTTTTCTTTTTAAAGGCTGCAAATTCATCCAGGCCCCACTTACGTACTTGTTGCACATCAAATTTCTCATTAAAAGCAACTCCGCTATATGGATAAGCTGATACAGGAGCAGACATTTCTTGTTTAAATTGTTCTGTCTTGACAGCATTCTTCACTTCCGTCAATTTTTTGAATGCTTCTACTTTTTTATTTTCCACCTCTGATACAAGTTTCGCTGAGGCAATAGTTGCATAGAGTTCCGTTACTTGAGGCAATTTCTTCAAAGCTACTTCTCGCTCTTCATTAGTTGCAAAACGCAAACTTACAATTTCACCGTACACGATAGTGTACTCTTTATTCATTGGATCCAAAGCAGCTACTTTAGCAAGGTCTAATTCACGTTCATCTTTATCAGCAATCACAATTTCGTTTTTCTTTTCTTCTGCATGTGATGTTGCAGTTGTCATCACTGTTGCTGACAAGATCCCGAGTGCACATAAGCTAGCAATAATTAAATTTTTTTCATTTTTTGATTCCTTTTCTTTAATCGTTATCTCCTAATGTCATTAGATAACTTCTACAGTCTACCACATTCTGTCCACAAAAAAGTATCTGTCTGCATTCTTTAGTAATCTTAATAATGGAAGAAATTCTTCCATATTGTGTTAATTTATCCTGTTCAGAACAAACTAAAAAAGAGAATGTTTTTTCATATCCTTTGATAATTTGAATTATTTCACTCTAAAACTAGTATTGTCAACAAAATATTTATAAACCAAATATAAAATTTTTAACATAAAGAAAAAATAAATACCAGCATAAAGTAATACAAAATGAGGCCGTTTCCATATAAATCGTCTTAATTTTTGCCTGAGAGTCGTTTAGAATGCAAATGTCTCTTGTGAAGCAAGCGGTTTGTAGCCGAGTTTCAAAACAGAGGCGCTCGTTATTCATATCATAAACATACATAAGGAGAGGATTGTGAAAAAGCACCACCAAGCCTGCCACTACCTCGGCATTCGCTCTGGTGAGGATTCCGTAAAGAATTTGAACAGACTCTTTACTAGCTGCCCTTTACGTTTGCAAACAATTATCGAACATTCTTAGAGGAACTCCAAACTTTCTCCTCTAGGAAACACACAGACTGGTAGATAGACGCTACCAAATCAACGTATACCAATTATTTTTAAGGAGAATTTCTATGCTAAACATCACTTCATTAACATCTGCAAAAACTACTAAAGCACTCATACTTGCAGGTCTTGCTTCCCTTTCACTAATGGCAGCTTCAACTGCTTTAGCAGACAGCTACTTCCCAGAATATAATGATACTAACGTTAACTACCAAAGTCGTATTGCTGGTTTCTTGGCAACTCGTGGTGAGGGGGCCTTGGAAGACCTTCAAGAATTGGACGTACAATCTTACCAGTTCCACATTCCAACATTCGATGCATTTGCTGAAAAAATATCTTTTAAAACCTATACTCCGCAAGACAATCCACGCTATCCAAGTCGCCTCGGAGGATATATCGCAACTCGTGGTGAAGAAGCGCTTGAAGATCTTAATGAAGATTTCGCCACTTACACACCTAGCGACAAATCACATTACCCAAGCCGTTTGGGAAGCTACATTGCTTCTCGTGGATACGAAGCCTTGAATAATGTAGAATTGTTCCAAGAACTTGAACGCCTTTCAAATTCAAAGTAAGAAAATAGCCAGTTTACAAAGCTATTTCCACACACCTTTCTCATATATAACTCATCAATAAAAAAATGACTCCCGCCATCTAGTATGTAGTGGGAGTTTTTTAGACGACAAAAAAGACTTGGAAGAGCTCCAAGTCTTTGGGAATCGCCAGATTAACGACGAAGTCCAAGTGAGTTGATTAATTCGCGGTAACGGTTAACGTCTGTACGGCGAAGGTAAGCCAACAAGTTACGACGACGACCGATTTTTTTCATCAAACCACGGTATGTAGCGTGGTCTTTTTTGTGTTGTTTGATGTGGTCGTTCAAGTGGTTGATTTCCCAAGTAAGTACAGCTACTTGTACTTCAACTGAACCAGTGTCGCCTTCATGACGAGCGTATTGCGCCATGATTTCATTTTTTTTCTCTTTTGAGATTGCCATGAGTATTTCTCCTTTGTATTTGAGCTGCATCCGAGTGGCAGGTTGGCATATCCCGCGACCAAGACGAGCTAGATTTGTCCTTCTGGACCTCATTTATTCTATCAAGGATTGTCTTTTTTGTCAACTGATTTGAAAACTAGCTGAGTAGCTCTGCTATTTTCAAAAAAAGCCAGCCGAAGCTGACTTTCTGCTTGTATATCACATTTACTCAGCCTTTTCTGCTTTTGGCAAGATAAGATTGAGGATAATACCTACAATGGCTGAGAGGGCTGTACCTGAAAGGGTGATGGCACCGATGTTGAGAACTGCTCCACCAAGACCCAATACCAGCATTGAGCTTGCAATAATCAGGTTGCGGACTTGACCGAAATCAACTTGGCGCTCAATCAAGACCTTAAGACCGTTGCTGGCGATAACGCCGTAGAGGAGGATAGACATACCACCTAAAACTGCACTCGGAATCGTTGAGATAAGAGCTGTAAATTTACCCAAGAATGAGAAGGCAATGGCAATCAAGGCTGCATTACGGATAACGGATACTGATGCGATGCGAGTCATACCGATAACCCCTGTATTTTCACCATAAGTCGTGTTAGCAGGTCCACCGATAAAGGCAGATACAGCAGTCGCCACACCATCACCAATCAATGTACGGCTGAGGCCTGGATCTTTCAAGAACTGGCGGCCGCAGATTTGGCTGAGAACGGTGTGGTCACCGATATGCTCAGCTACTGTTACAACAGCAATTGGTAAGATAGCAATCATTTCTGGACCGAAGTAGAAATTGTACGACTTGAAGGCACCTGTTTCAAATGGTAGGTAGAAACCTGGTAATTCAAACCAAGCTGCTTCCAAAACGGGTGTGAAGTCAACCAAACCAAGACAGAGGGCAATCACGTAACCACCGATGATGGCAATCAAGAAAGGAACAATCTTGGCAAAGCCTTTCCCTTTGGTATTGACAAAAGCCGCAATCAAGAAGGTAGCAATAGCCGCAACGACATTTCTCCAGTCACCGTCTGCGACAAAGCCTGCTGAAGTCACCGCAGAGTTGGCAAGACCGAGACCAATGACAATAATCATCGGACCGATGACAATCGGTGGCAAGAGGGTATCAATCCACTTAGTACCGATAACTTTAACAAGTGCAGCAATCGAGACATAAATCAAGCCGACAAAGAGAATACCTGTCTGCGCAGCTGACACATCGCCTCCCATTTCCTTGATAGCAAGTGCCATGGCTGAGATGTAGGCAAAGGATGAACCCAAGTAAACCGGAACTTTAAACTGGGTTGCCACTTGGTAAATCAAGGTTCCGACACCTGATGCAAAGAGAGCCACGGAAACTGGCATACCGAGAATCAGTGGCACCAAGATTGTCGCTCCGAACATAGCGAACACGTGCTGGAAACTCAACAAAATCCCTTGAAGCGGTGCTGGTTTCTCATGGACATCAAACAAAAGATTGGCTTTTGTACTCATAAATCTCCCATTCCGGGTACACAAAAAGACCCAGACTTTCTAAATATACATAGTCATAGGCCCTTAATAATTTTTCCTGTTGTCTTTCTCACCTCACGGGATGAGTTTAAAAACCTACGCTTTTGGTATTGTAACATAAGCCCTTACTTTTGGCAAGGAATTTTGTAAATTTTTATTTTTTAGGAAAATGGCAGAGCGGGGAGCTGAACTGCTTATTATTACTCCATTTCTTCTTCCAACTCTTTTTACACACGCGCTAACTTTAAACGAAGATTTTTCATGCCATAGCCGTCCTCCTGTGCATTTTTATAATTTTATTACACACTATATTTTCTATTTTGAAATATATATCTTGCATTTTATTTAATTTTTTTAACAAAAAAAGAAGACAATATTGCCTTCGTAATATACGTACATATTCAGGTATTGCTCTCCCTACTCCACACTCTTAATCCGTTTCTTAATCTTCTGGCTAAACTCAATCATTCTCCGCTTTTCCTCCGGCCAGATTTTGGTCACGCGGTCAACAGCAATTATGAAGATGATTACCGCAGCATAGTCCTTGGCTTTTTCAATCAGACCAACACTTTCAGCAACTACTAAAAGTAGATAGAATGTGAATAAAATAGTTCGTTTGGGTAACGCCATCAAAAACTCAATCCCTGCCTTATAGCCCAGATAAATCTGCCGATTAAGCCCTTTGGCCTTTTCCAAACGACGATTGAGAAAGGCACGAATCCGCTTGTAAAACCAATCCGAAGTTAGAAAAAGTGATTGGGCACCAATTACAATCAAAGAAACATTATTGGCATGTTCTTCCTTAAGCCCTAGCGCTCTAGTCACAACATAGGTCCAATCACCATTATCAATACAGATAAAAATAGTAAAGTAAACAACCGCTCCCGCTACTATAACAAGGGGAAGGGCACGGATATATTTCAACATATAATAACCTCTCTTGGACAAATCTTAGAACCTATATTCATAAACAAAGTGTTCTTATGCAAGACATCGTTTTTGCTCATCAAGGCAATTTTTTGAAGGAATACTTGACTCTATCATCATTTAGTTTCACTTTATTGCTTCGACGAGTAAAAAGCTCCTGTGGCTGTTTTCGCCTACCACCTAATTGGTCAGGAATCTCCTTTCCTTATCTCCACCTTCAAACACTCCAATGGAAGCGATGAACTGTGAACACAGGTTCTTATATATATTGTAATATGTTATACCAAGTACGGTCAAGCAGGGGCTAGAATTTCAGATACGACAACTGTACATCCTTAGCATTTTTTACTTACCCCAAAAAGAAAAAGACCTCCAATCGGGAGCAAGTCTTTTCTATTTTATCTACAATTCCACACCAAAGACTTCTAATTGCTTTAATTCGGCAGCAGTCAACCTGCGGTATTCTCCAAGCGCTAATTTTGGATTTAAGCGAAGAGGCCCCATGGTCAATCGTTGCAAGTCTGTCACCGTCTTTCCACAGGCCTGCACCATGCGTTTGACCTGGTGAAATTTTCCTTCTCGGATGGTGATGTCAACGAGCGAGGTCTGCTTAGCTTCATCTGTAGAGAGGATGGTCAACTGGGCTGGCTGACAGGTAAAATCTTTCAGTTCAATTCCTGCCGCAAATCGTTCGACATCCTCTTGGGTCATGATCCCGTCAACCTGTGCACGGTAGAGTTTATCAACATGCTTTTTCGGAGAAAGCATGGCATGAGCCAGCTGACCGTTGTTGGTCAAGAGGAGCAAGCCATGGGTATCGATGTCCAAGCGTCCAACTGGAAAAACTTCCTTCTGGCGAGCTGTATTATCTAGCAGGTCCAAGACAGTCCGATGGTGGTCATCCTCGGTGGCTGATATGACACCCTTGGGCTTGTTCAATAGATAGTAAACAAAAGTTTCATGACTCAAGACCTGACCCGCTACAGCAATCTGGTCCATCTTTTCATCAATCTGCTGTTTTGGGGAGGTTTCTACTTGGCCGTTGACTGTGACTTGCTTGCTTTTCAGAAGTTTCTTGACTTCTGTCCGACTACCAACACCGCAATCCACTAAAAATTTATCTAATCGCATACTAGTTTTTTTCTCCATTTTTACAAAATCATAATGCCCACCATTTGTTGCTTGGACATAGGTAGCTACTTCTGAAAATCCTACATGGGCATACAATTTTCTGGCACGCTCATTGAAAGCTGCTACAGATAAGACTAGCTTTTGACAGTTTGAAACATTCGCCTTGATATGGTTTTCAATGGTCTGATAGAAAACTGCTCCATGACCTTGTCCTGTCCAGCTCGGTTTCATCCCGAGACCTAACTCTACTTGATTTTCTGAAATCTCTAGACAAAAATAGCCCATTAGCTCACCATTTCGGATGACAGCGAAATAACGATCTCCACGCGCTTCAGGCGAAATCAACTCCGCATAATCTTCTGCATCAGCCCGTGCATCATAAAAATCGAAAGGAGCTGGATAGGTCCAGTCAGCAATCTCCAAGGCCAACTCCTGGTCCAAGGGCATGACGTAAAAATAATCCATCCGTCGAAAGCTCTTGACCAGATTCTTAATCCGACGACCTTGCACACCAATCTTATCCGTCTGGTAAACATAGTCGACATAGCCCCGTTGATAAGCAGGAATCATCTTCTTAAAAATGACCTGAACATCTTCAGGAAAGCGGAGCAACAATTGTCCAACACGATTATTTTCTAGCATACCATTCTCCATTTCTGTCCTCATTATAACAAAAAGATAGAAGATTTTCTCTCCTATCTTTTAATTTTCTTACTTTTCTCATTTTTTGAAAAATAGCAGAGCTCCTAAGAGGAGGCAAGTCAGACCCAAAAAGCTAAATATCCAGAGCCCGCTAGTCGAAACCATTCCCAATAGTTTCAAAACATAGGGGGACAATGCCGAACCAAAATTACAGCCTAACAAGACCAAGGCAGTCGCCGAATTGAGCAAGCCAGCCGGCACTTCTACCGATAAACCATGGAAAATCGCTGTTAGGATAATAGAGTAGAAAAATCCCGTGCCGATTGCTGATAGGCCAATGAGAAGCAAGGTCGGTGAAACAGCTAGTCCCAATAAAGACAGGCCCAAACCAGCCAGACCAGCTCCTAACAAGCGCCCTTGAAAACGAGCCAAAAGTGGCGCAAAACCCAAACCCGAAACAATTCCAATCAACTGCTGCCCACTCAAAATCACACTGGCATCAGAAGATGTTCCCAGATGTAAGCCTGTTACCAAAAGTGGCACCCGCAAGCTGATTGCCGAGTTTATGGTAATAGTCCAAGCACAAATCAAAGCCATGGCTAGAGCCAGCCGCAAGATGACTGGGCTGAGCTTCTCAGTTAGCCCCTCTTCATCCAACTCAGCCTTTTCAATCTCCACCTTGGGAACAAAAAACAAATAGGCACATAAGATGACGAGGGCAAATCCATAAATTAGAAAGGCCGCATTCCATTGGATTTTAATGGCTTGTCCTACCAACAAGGTTAGAAAGGCTGACCCTACCACTTCAGCTGAGCCACGTAAGCCCAACATCCGCACCCGCTCTTGCCCCGAAAAACGCTCACTAATAATAGAAATAGCCTTAGCATTGATCATACCAGTTCCCACACCGAAAAACATACGTGAAATCAAAATCGGTAAATAATAGGGAACAAAAAACGGCACCAATCCCGCCACTGTCATGGTCAATAGGCCTGTCACAATTATCTGGCGCTCACTAAAGAAACGCGTTAAAAGCCCATTTGCTAACAGTGTCAAAATAACAAAAAAGGAGGGCAGGGAGATCAATAATTCTACCTGATCAGGCAAGTAACCCTTAAAATAATCCAACATGAGTGGTAAGGCTGAAGAAATCGAATAGGACGAAATCAACATGAAGGACAGGGATAAAAGGCTCAGTTTTTCGAGACGACATGACATGGTTTTTCCTTACTAGTTTTAGTTTTTACTAGTATACCATACTTAACTCAAAAGATGGACAAACTTTCATTCTAGCGCCATTCGTGGTATACTTAGGAAAAAGATAAGGAGAAGATATGACTGCAATTGAAAATTTGATAAAAGCTAGCCACTTGATTGATATGGATGATATTATTCGCGAAGGCCATCCAATCCTACGTGCAGTAGCTGAGGAGGTTTCCTTCCCCCTTTCAGATGAACATATCATCTTGGGTGAAAAAATGATGCAATTCCTCAAGCATTCGCAGGATCCTGTGATGGCTGAAAAAATGGGCTTGCGCGGAGGTGTTGGACTAGCAGCACCGCAGATTGACGTTTCCCGTCGTATCATTGCGGTACTGGTTCCAAATCCTGAAGACGAAAATGGCAACCCACCGAAACAAGCCTATGCTCTCCAGGAAGTGATGTACAATCCTAAAATTGTGTCCCACTCTGTCCAAGAAGCGGCGGTTGAAGGCGGCGAAGGCTGTTTATCAGTTGACCGCGAAGTACCCGGCTACGTTGTCCGCCATGCGCGTGTTACGGTAGAATACTTTGACAAGACAGGTCAAAAACACAAAATCAAACTCAAAGGATTTAACGCTATCGTCGTTCAACATGAAATCGACCACATCAATGGGATTATGTTCTACGACCGCATTGATCCGCAGCATCCCCTAGTCATCAAAGAGGGACTCTTGATCATCGAGTCATAACCACCCGTGAAAACGGGTGGCTTGTACACCGGCTGTAAGCCGTTAGTCTCCAGCAGCGTCTCAAGAC
>NZ_JBINIY010000012.1:0-50632 GCF_043656315.1 Streptococcus hepaticus | reverse complement strand
CCTTTTTGAAAACTCTATTCCAGGAGGTGGTGACGGTATGGGATATGCTTACGGCCAATGTACTTGGGGAGTCGCAGCCCGTATCAACCAACTGGGTCTAAAACTCAAAGGTAAAAATGGTGAGAAGATTCCAATTATCAGTACCATGGGCAATGGCCAAGATTGGGTGCGTACAGCCGCAAGTCTCGGTGGAGAGACAGGGACAAGTCCACAAGCTGGAGCTATTCTTTCCTTTGCGGGAGGAGGACATGGCACACCAACAGAATACGGTCATGTGGCTTTCGTCGAAAAAGTCTACCCAGATGGCTCATTCCTTATCTCAGAAACCAACTATAATGGCAATCCAAACTACACCTTCCGTAAATTATCTGGAGTGGATAGTAGCTTGAGTTTTGCTTATACGACGAAATAAAAAAGGATATGCTAACAATAATTGAATTTGTTAGCATATTCTTTTTGTTTTATCAAAAATATTGCATTTTATTATACAATTTGATAAAATGCAAATATAATGATAAAAAGGAGCGAAAAATGGACTTTGCCAAAATTAATAATGTTATGAGAGCTTTTCATTTTGAAGCTCAAATACAGCAAATAGACCTAGATCTTCCAATCATTTTTCAAAAGCGCTATGAATTTTCTACATTGACTGTAAAAAATAAGGTTTTCCTTTTGGTTAAAGAAAAAAGACCAGGGAGCTTAGATAATTTTGTTAAACAAGCTCAAGCTATTCAAAAGCAGGTTGATAAAGATGTGATTTTAGTTTTTAATAAACTGTCAGATGAACAGAAGAAGAAATTATTACAAATTGGTGCCTCTTATATTGATTATCAAGAAAATACATTTATTCCACAAATAGGATTTCTATTTTCTAAAGCAAGTGAAAAATTTGAACCAAGTGATCCCTTATCACCTACAGAACAAATGCTACTAATTGCCTTGTTACTGCATACTCCTGATTTAATCATTGATTTAGTTGAAATCAGCCTGATAACACGTCTATCTATTCCTAGTTTGTATCGCTATTTAAAAGCCTTTAAAGCACGAGGGTGGCTTCATAACAAACAGAAAACTTATCAATTTGCGAAACCTAAACAAATGATTTTTGAAGAAGTTAAATCATTAATCAAAGATCCAATTAGAGAGGTTTTAGTGATTAGTGATAAAGATTTTCAACAGTTGTACAATGAAGGGGCATTAAAAATGACCTATTTACAAGCATTATCACAATTTAGTATGCTTGCAGATTCAGAAAACTATGGAAGCTATGCTATTTCTAAGAAAAGATATAAGCGTATTGAAAAGGAGATTCAGCAAAACATCTTTCAAGGTCATCGTCTTGAAATTTGGAATTATGAGCCAGTACCTTTTGATTACATCAAAAATAATTGGTTTGAAAATGGAGATGTTATATTAGTTGATCCAATTTCGCTCTATCTAACTTTGAAAGATGTAGAGGATCCTAGAATTGAAGAAGAGGTAGAAATGTTAGAAGATAAGATAATAAACATACTAGGAGAGAAAAATGCCAGCTAATTTAAAACCTATTTTTCAAGAAATGTTTCGTGATTATCAAGATTACTATGTCCTAATTGGTGGAACCGCAACCTCTATCGTATTGGATGTGAATGGTTTTGAAAGTCGAACTACGAAAGACTATGATATGGTCATCATTGATGAGTCAAAAAATATAGACTTTTATAATACTTTAATTAGATTTTTGGAGTTTGGTGAGTATCAAGGTAGTCAAAAAGATAATAAAGCCCAACTTTTTCGTTTTACAACCAGGAAACCTGGTTTTCCAGAAATGATTGAACTATTTAGTGTTCTGCCAGAATTTCCACTAAAAAAGATGAGTAGAGAAACTCCTGTTCATTTTGATGAGGATGCGAGTTTATCTGCCCTGCTATTAGATAAGGATTATTATCAGTTACTGGTTAAGGAACGCGAAGTGATAGATGGTTATTCAGTATTGAGTACTAAAGGATTGATTGTATTTAAGGCCAAGGCTTGGCTTGATATGAAGAATCGTTCCAAGAATGGTGAACATGGTCTTACTAAAAAAATAAAGAAACACTTGAATGATGTGACTCGTCTATCAGCCTTACTTCGTGAAGAAGAGTCTTTATCAGATTTGGAAGTCTCTGAAAGTGTTAAACAAGACATGGCTCAATTCGTCTCACTACTATCTTTAGAAATAGAGTCAATTCCACAGAATTCAGATCTTATTCTTTCAAAAGAAGAGGTTTTTGACATTTTACGAAGCTTTTTAACGAGATAGGTAATTACAAAATTTAACTATAACGAGTGAAAACTTGAATATTCATTACTTTGTCACCCAATTTTATGGGTGGCTTTTTTCTTTCCCCTGAACTGATTGTGATAACAAAATCAAGCCTTCTTTTTTATGATGGTATTGAACTTGGGCTACGAGCTGTACAAAAAAGAGAGTTTCTCCTAGAACGGAAAGTTCTTCGTCAAAACTCCTATTTTTGTCGTGCTCGTTTAACGCCCTCGTATCTAATAAAGAGTGACAGTTTGTTGCTACATAAAAAAGAAAAGAAGGACTATTTATGACCAAAACATGTAATCATCACTTTCTTGTCAATCAGGAAAAAGGCGAGAAACACGTCTTTCGCAAGAGTAAAAAATATCGTACTTTATGTTCCGTTGCCCTTGGAACTATGGTGACGGCTGTTGTTGCTTGGGGAGGAACGGTTGCATCTGCTGATGAAGTCACATCATCAGTTGACACCACCATCCAACGAACGGAGAATCCAGCCACAAATTTACCAGAAGCACAGCCAAACCCTTTATCTGAACAAACTGAAAGTTTAGCGTTAACTGGACAATCTAATGGAGCGATTGCAGTCACCGTACCACATGATACGGTAACACAAGCAGTTGAAGAGGCAAAGGCTGAAGGTGTTTCTACGGTTGAAGATAGCCCAATGGATTTGGGAAATACAACTTCTGCGACAGAAACCAAGCAACAAATTTCAAAAGCAGAAGCAGATGCCCAAAACCAAATTGAGGCTATCAATGAAGTTACTGAAACCTACAAAGCTGACAAAGCAGCTTATGAGGATGAAAAAGTCCGAATTGAACAGGAAAATAAGGAGCTGTCAAAGGCCTACGAAGGGGCCAACCAAACTGGTAAAGAGACAAATGCTTGGGTTGATACCAAAGTCAATGACCTAAAAACTCGGTATGCAGATGCTGATGTGACAGTAAAAGAACAAGTAGTTTCAGCAGGGAATGGGACATCTGTACTTGACTATACAAACTATGGCAAGACTGTTGAAACCATTCAAACAACAAACGAACAAGCAGTAGCGGATTATCTAACGAAGAAAACCAAGGCAGATGATATTGTTGCGAAAAACCAAGCCATTCAAAAAGAAAATGAAGCTGGACTTGCTAAGGCAAAAGCAGATAACGAAGCCATTGAAAAGCGGAATCAGGCAGGTCAAGCAGCTGTTGATGCTGAAAACCGTGCAGGTCAAGCCGCAGTAGATCAAGCTAATAAGGAGAAACAACAATTCGTTTCAGATCGAGCAGCCGAGATTGAAGCCATTACTAAACGTAATAAAGAAAAAGAAGCCGCAGCCAGAAAAGAGAATGAAGCGATTGATGCCTATAATGCCAAAGAATTGGAACGCTATCAACGTGACTTGGCCGAGATTTCAAAAGGTGAAGAAGGTTATATTTCTGAAGCCCTTGCTCAAGCCCTCAATCTCAATAACGGTGAGCCACAAGCACAACATGGAGCAATTACCCGAAATCCTAATCAAATCATTTCAACTGGCGATGCCATGCTGGGTGGCTACTCAAGAATATTGGATTCAACAGGATTCTTTGTCTATGATAGCTTCAAAACAGGTGAGACCCTTAGTTTTAACTATCAAAATCTTCAACATGCACGATTTGATGGTAAAAAGATTAGTCGAGTGACTTACGATATTACCAACCTTGTATCGCCAGCTGGAACCGATGCTGTGAAACTAGTTGTGCCAAATGATCCTACCGAAGGCTTCATTGCCTATCGAAATGATGGAAATGGTGACTGGCGAACAGACAAGATGGAGTTTCGTGTAGTTGCTAAGTATTTCTTGGAAGACGGTTCACAAGTTACCTTCTCCAAAGAAAAGCCAGGAGTCTTCACACACTCTTCCCTCAATCATAATGACATTGGTTTAGAATATGTTAAAGATTCATCTGGGAAATTTGTGCCGATTAATGGTTCAACCGTTCAAGTGACTAATGAAGGTCTAGCACGTTCTTTGGGTTCCAACCGTGCAAGTGATTTGAATTTACCTGAGGAATGGGATACCACATCAAGTCGTTATGCTTATAAAGGAGCTATTGTCTCAACAGTTACATCAGGCAATACCTACACAGTCACCTTTGGGCAAGGTGATATGCCACAGAATGTAGGCTTGTCATACTGGTTCGCCTTAAATACCCTACCAGTTGCACGTACAGTGACACCTTATAGTCCCAAACCTCATGTAACTGTGGAACTTGAACCCATTCCAGAACCTATTACGGTAACACCAGATGTCTTTACTCCTAAAACATTTACACCAGAAAAGCCTGTAACCTTCACGCCAAAGCCTTTGGATGAAGTAGTGCAGCCTAGTCTGACCTTGACCAAGGTAACCTTACCTGTTAATCCTACTCCAAAAGAACTTCCAACGCCACCACAAGTTCCGACTGTCCATTATCATGCGTACCATTTGACGACAACTCCAGAGATTATGAAAGAAGTGGTCAATAGCGACCAAGCTAATCTTCATGAGAAAACTGTCGCAAAAGATTCAACGGTGATTTATCCCTTAACAGTTGATGCCTTATCGCCCAATCGTGCCCAAACGACTAGTCTCATTTTTGAGGACTACTTGCCTGCTGGTTACCTATTTGATAAGGAAACAACACAAAAAGAGAATGGAAACTATATCCTTAGCTTTGATGAGACTAAGAATTTTGTGACCTTGACCGCAAAGGAAAACTTGTTGCAGGAGGTAAATAAAGATTTAACCAAGGTTTATCAACTGACCGCTCCAAAAGTCTATGGTTCTGTTCAAAATGATGGGGCAACCTATTCCAATAGTTACAAACTCCTTTTGAACAAGGGCACAACCAATGCTTACACAGTCACTTCAAATGTTGTAACGGTTCGTACACCAGGTGATGGGGAGACAACCACACTCATTACACCAGATAAAAACAATGAAAATGCGGATGGTGTCCTCATTAATGACACGGTCGTAGCCCTTGGTACAACCAACCACTATCGTTTGACTTGGGATTTGGACCAGTATAAGGGAGATCGTTCTGCTAAAGAGACAATTGCACGAGGCTTCTTCTTTGTGGACGATTACCCAGAGGAAGTGCTTGATGTAGTGGAAAATGGGACGGCTGTTACAACCCTTGACGGTCAGAAGGTATCAGGAATTACGGTTAAAAACTATGCCTCCCTAAATGAAGCCCCTAAAGACCTTCAAGATAAATTAGCTCGTGCTAAGATTACACCAACAGGTGCCTTTCAAGTCTTTTTGCCGGATGACAACCAAGCCTTTTATGACCAGTATGTTCAAACAGGAACTTCTTTAGCTCTTTTGACCAAAATGACGGTGAAAGATAGTCTCTATGGTCAGACAAAGACCTATACAAACAAGGCTTATCAAGTTGATTTCGGCAATGGCTATGAAACCAAGGAAGTGACCAACACCCTTGTTTCTCCAGAACCCAAGAAACAAAACCTAAACAAGGATAAAGTGGATATCAACGGGAAGCCCATGCTAGTGGGAAGTCAAAATCACTATACTCTCTCATGGGACTTGGACCAATACCGAGGGATTAAAGCAGACAACTCTCAGATTGCACAAGGTTTTTACTTTGTGGATGATTATCCAGAAGAAGCTTTATTGCCGGATGAAGCAGCTATTCAGTTTGTCACATCTGATGGTAAAACAGTTTCAGGAATCATGGTGAAGGCTTATTCTCGATTATCAGAAGCTCCTAAATCTTTACAAGAAGCCCTTTCTAAACAAAAACTTCAGCCTAAAGGAGCTTTTCAAGTTTTCATGCCTGAGGACCCACAAGTCTTTTTTGAATCTTATGTGACCAAGGGGGAGAATATTACCATTGTCACTCCGATGACGGTTTTGGAAACCATGCTTAATTCAGGGAAGTCTTATGAAAACGTGGCCTATCAGGTGGATTTTGGCCAAGCTTATGAAACCAACACGGTGATCAATTTTGTCCCTAAAGTAACTCCACATAAGTCTAATACCAACCAAGAAGGTATTTCAATTGATGGAAAGACTGTTCTTCCGAATACGGTCAATTATTACAAAATTGTCTTGGATTACAGTCAATACAAGGACATGGTCGTGACGGATGATGTTCTTGCCAAGGGATTTTACATGGTAGACGATTACCCAGAAGAAGCCCTTACCCTAAATCCTGATGGCATTCAAGTTTTGGATAAGGCTGGCAATCGTGTATCTGGTATCTCTGTCAGCACCTACGCTAGTTTGTCAGAAGCTCCGAAAGTTGTTCAAGATGCCATGGCTAAACGTCAGTTTACACCTAAAGGAGCCATTCAAGTTCTTAGTAGCGATGATCCAAAAGCCTTTTATGATACCTATGTGAAGACTGGTCAAACCTTAGTTGTCACGCTTCCGATGACGGTAAAAAATGAGTTGACCAAAACAGGTGGTCAGTATGAAAATACAGCCTATCAGATTGATTTTGGCTTGGCCTATGTCACGGAAACAGTGGTCAATAATGTTCCCAAACTAGACCCACAAAAAGATGTGGTGATTAACTTGTCTCATAAAGATGCCAGCCTTGACGGGAAAGAAGTGGCCTTGCATCAAACCTTTAACTATCGCTTGGTTGGAGCATTGATTCCAAGCAATCGTGCGACTGATTTATTTGAATATAGTTTTGAAGATAACTATGATGAAAAGCATGATGAGTACAATGGTGTTTATCGCAGCTATCTGATGACGGATGTCATCCTCAAAGACGGTTCTGTCTTAAAAGAAGGAACGGAGGTTACGAAATATACCTTGCAACAGGTAGATACAGAAAATGGCCTAGTGTCAATTTCATTTGATAAATCCTTCTTAGAGACTATCTCTGATGATTCAGCCTTTCAGGCAGATGTTTACCTGCAGATGAAACGGATTGCGACTGGTCAGGTGGAGAATACCTATCTCCATACAGTGAATGGCTATGTCATCAGCTCAAATACAGTTGTAACACATACACCTCGACCTGAAGAACCAAGTCCAAATCAACCCACCCCACCTCAACCACCAATTGAGACTATAGAACCACCTGTTCCAGCTAGCGTTTTGCCAAATACAGGGGAACAGGAATCCCTTTTGGGCTTGATTGGAGCTGGTATT
The DNA here is from genome assembly GCF_043656315.1 of Streptococcus hepaticus. Lineage (NCBI taxonomy): Bacteria > Bacillati > Bacillota > Bacilli > Lactobacillales > Streptococcaceae > Streptococcus > Streptococcus hepaticus. The sequence goes on along the minus strand of NZ_JBINIY010000012.1, from coordinate 43,208 downwards.
CTACTTGGTACGGCTTATGGCCTGAAGAAAAAGGAGGAGAAGTAGATGAATAATCCAAAAACTATTTATGAAAAGGATTCAGACCAAGATGGTTTGACAGATGCTCAGGAACTAGCTTTCGGAACCAATCCGCAGTCTGTTGACACAGATGGTGATGGTCAAGCTGATTTAGAAGAACTACAATCTGGACATTCACCACTAGTCCCACAAAAGGAGTTGTGTGATGGCTTGGAACTTTGACACCATGAAAGAGGCTTTGTCTGAAATGGGGAAGGTCGATTACCAAGAGTTTATCAAAGCCTTTCTCTCTTTGGAATTAAGTATTTCTGATAGAACAATCCTCGATCAGGTTTTTCAAGATTATATGGATGAAGATGACCTATCCTTGATTAGTGATGAGCTACGAGTTAAAGTGGATAGTTATCAGGATGAAGTACAGGCAGATATGACTGACATTCTGGAAAAGCTGTACCGAACAGGTGAAGGATCTAGTTTTATTATGGATTTAATGTCCTCAAATAGTCTTTCAGACACCTTGGAACAGTATGAGGTTTTGGATAGTGACGATTATTCACCACTTAGCCTTGAAACCTTACAGGCCATGATTCAACAGGACTTGGCTATTTCCAGTCAGGATTATTTTGGAGATTTGGTTCACCTTGCCTTGCAAAAAGATTTACTAGACCAGAAAAGTCATTTCTTACAACACTATGTGGCAACTGTAATGGAAGGTATTCCACAAGAAAGAGACCAACGAGCCTTGGTCCTAGATTAACGCAAAGGGCTGAGAAACACTCTCAGCCTTTTTGAAAGTACGACGGGCATATCGTACATCTGAGGTGAAAGTCCTCCGTGGGCACCCGCTACCGGTGAACCCAATAGCGACTCCCAAGCCTGACTATCGTGAGGTAGCGGGGAGAGGAAGGGATAGCGAAATCGTGGCACTACGAACAGAAACGTGATACAAAGGCGTATTTAGCGGATAAGGTGGCTTTCAACACTAAAGTCCAAAAAGGTAGTCGTAACCTATTTGCGTAAATCACGAGTGTAAACGAGGAAAGATGTACGACTTATCCCGTGAGGTCTCATGGGCGTCGATAAGACGTAGTAACAACGAACCATGAGAAGTCAGCCAAAGCCATAGTAGTGATGAAGTTTCTGTAATGGAAACGGAGCGAAGGGCTGAACAATTAACCGAAGTATACCTACTTCGATTGTGTCTGTAAAGAATGGTCTGATAGAACTGGAGGCAGTCACGTAATGACTAGAAGAAAGTTCGCCAATATAAGACATCCTACAGACACCGAAACAAGAAAGGAGTACGCACATGTCACAGTTACTAGATAATATCCTATCACGTTCAAATATGTTGGATGCTTACAATCAAGTTAGAGCCAATAAAGGTTCAGCAGGAATTGACGGCGTAACTATTGACGAAATAGATGACTATCTCCGCAAACACTGGCGGTCAACTAAAGAACTCATAAAGCAGAGAAAGTACAAACCACAGCCCGTTTTACGAGTTGAAATTCCTAAACCTAACGGCGAAGTTCGCCAGCTTGGCATCCCAACGGTCATGGATAGAATGATACAACAAGCTATTGTCCAAGTCATTAGTCCTATTTGTGAACCCTATTTCTCTGATAAGAGCTACGGATTCAGACCCAATCGGTCCTGTGAACATGCCGTTATCCAGTTATTAGAATACCTTAATGACGGTTATGAGTGGATAGTGGACATAGACCTCGAAAAGTTTTTCGATACCGTTCCTCAAGATAGACTGATGTCGCTTGTTCATAACATTATCCAGGATGGGGATACAGAATCTCTGATTCGTAAGTACCTTCATTCAGGTGTAGTCATCAACGGCCAACGGCATAAAACACTAGTTGGAACGCCACAGGGAGGAAACCTATCACCGCTCCTGTCCAATATCATGCTTAATGAGCTAGATAAAGAGTTGGAAAATCGCGGACTTCGCTTTGTTCGCTACGCAGATGACTGCGTCATCACAGTTGGTAGTGAGGCGGCGGCTAAACGTGTGATGCATTCAATTAGTCGTTATATTGAAAAGCGATTAGGTTTGAAAGTCAACATGACCAAGACCAAGATTGTGAGACCGAGCAAATTGAAGTATCTAGGATTTGGGTTCTGGAAATCATCGGGGGGTTGGAAAAGTCGTCCGCATCAGGATAGCGTACAGAGTTTCAAGAGAAAACTCAAGAAACTAACGTCCCGTAAGTGGAGTATTGACTTAGACAGCCGAATTGAGCGACTAAACTGGGTCATCCGAGGTTGGATAAACTACTTTTCTATGACGAACATGAAATCAGCCATGGAAAGCATTGATGAACGACTAAGAACTCGAATAAGAGTTATTATCTGGAAACAATGGAAGAAGAAATCTAGGCGATTATGGGGACTTCTTAAATTAGGAGTGCCGAAGTGGATTGCGGATAAAGTATCTGGCTGGGGAGACCATTATCAATTAGTGGCTCAGAGGTCTGTACTGAAACGTGCCATATCAAAACCAGTCCTCGCTAAACGTGGACTGGTTTCTTGCCTAGACTATTATCTAAAACGACATGCGTTAAAAGTTAGTTGAACCGCCGTGTGCCGAACGGCACGCACGGTGGTGTGAGAGGGACTAGAAATTAGTCCCTACTCGATTGGGAGGGAATAATGAATCAAGAAGTCTTACTACAAATGATGAGAGCCACCATTCCTCGTGATAGAGCCCTGCTTAAGGCATTTTTATATTACCAAGCAGAGCATTTTGATGAGGAGTGGGATAGTCTTATTCGTCAGTTTATGACAAATAGGCAGGGAATCAAAAGATCTGTTCAGGTACTTCACTTTGAGACAGATGTTTCAGCTTTTGTCCAGGCTAGTCCTTATGATACTGCTCATGATCTATTGACCTATACACAAGTATTTGGGCAAACTGGTCTCCAAAAACTTGACAAATTATCGCCGTCTGAAAAAAACTTGGTGATAGAAGTGGCCTTGTTCAATCTTGCCACTCGTTTTCAATTATTAGACTCAAATGGACACTACCAAACTATTTCACCAGATTCTCTATTACAAAAGAGTAGGGGAGCTAATTTGGTCAATGTGTATCGTGTGGCTAATAATTTAGCGGATCGGATTAGCCGAGATATTGAACAGTTTCTCTTGACTTACGAGCCTGAGCTTGAAACAGGAGTTGATGAAACAGTTCTAGAAAATGAAGAAACTGTTGATGAGCACAAAACAAGTGTTCATCAGGCAATATCTTTTAGAGAAGATGGCTCTTTGATTATTGCTAGTTTGGATGTAGATTTGTCTCAACTAGATGTTCAAACAGGAAAAACCAGTCATCTGCCTGCCTATGAAGAGTTATCTTTACGACGTAAATTTGAGATACTAACATATTTTGACCAAATTCGAAATGAATGTTCCAAAGTCCCAAGTTTTAAACGAGGTGATTTTGACACTGAAATGGAAATGACACCAATCTTTGAGGGCAAGGAGTTACTCACCTATTTAGAAGCTGATGGTAGTCCCTATGAGCTGAAACGAACGCTGACCACAGTCGAAGAAAAGGAATTAGAAAAAATTGGACGAGCCATTAGGATAGAAAATCAAGAAAAATTGACTCAGCTAGGGATTGAGCTATCTCAGTTTGAATCAGACCAAGTCGGTATTTTATTGGATGCGGCAGGTCGTTTTCGTTTGAAAAATGCGGACCTTGCTTTACTAGGTGGCTATCCCAAAGCCTCGGTAACTCAACTAGCCCTTGCGACAGAACTACTCCAAATGGGATTGAGTCATGAAAAGGTTGAATTTTTCTTTGGTAGCCAGCTTTCCATTGAAGAGCTGCGACAAGTTGCCTACGCCTTTTTACACCAAGAACTCAGCAGAGAAGATGTGGAGCAATTTGAAAAAGATAAAGGTAATCAGCCAGATTTAACCCTCAGAGATTGGAAAAGCAAGCTAGAGAAAGCTGAGGGAAAAGAAGTAGTTGATGGAGAATTTGCGGAAAATCCACTAGTCCAGAGAGTATTGGACATTTATCCTCTGGGGTCATTGGTTTCCTATAAGGGACAGGACTTTGAGGTCGTGTCGGTCAGCGATGCTCGATTGAACGGTTTGATTCGGATTGAGTTAGTCAATGACTTTTCGGATATCATTGAACAAAATCCAGTTCTTTATTTGAGGACCTGGGAAGAAGTCAGTCAGGCACTTCATCAGCTAAAGTCAGAACAACAAACAGAGTTAGAAGAAGCGGACAAAGAATTAAACCTATTCTCATTTCTGGAAGAGGAGCCAGTTCAGAGTGTTGGACTATTGGAACCAGATGGTTCAGAAAAAGGTCATAACGATACTGATCTTGAAGAATCAGATAGTCAAATTCCTGAAGAGGTAGTCGTCGAAACAATTCCAGAGATTCCAGTAATGGACTTTTATTTTCCAGAAGATATGACGGACTTTTATCCAAAGACTGCTAGAGATAAGGTTGAGACAAACATCGCGGCTATTCGTTTGGTAAAAAATCTAGAAGTAGAGCACCGCAATGCTTTACCAAGTGAACAAGAACTCCTTGCCAAGTATGTAGGCTGGGGTGGACTAGCCAATGAATTTTTTGATGAGTATAATCCAAAATTTTCTAAGGAACGAGAAGAACTGAAAAGCCTAGTCACAGATAAAGAGTATTCGGATATGAAACAGTCCTCCTTGACAGCCTATTACACAGACCCAGCCCTGATCCGTCAGATGTGGGATAAGTTGGAAAGAGCTGGCTTTACAGGTGGCAAAATCCTAGATCCTTCCATGGGAACAGGGAATTTTTTTGGAGCAATGCCCAAACACATAAGAGAAAAGAGTGAGTTATATGGTGTAGAATTAGATACTATTACAGGAGCTATTGCCAAACACCTTCATCCCAATAGTCACATTGAAATTAAGGGCTTTGAGACGGTGGCTTTTAACGACAATAGTTTTGATTTGGTGATTTCAAATGTGCCGTTTGCTAATATCAGGATTGCGGACAGTCGCTATGATAAACCCTATATGATTCATGATTATTTTGTTAAAAAATCCCTTGATTTGGTGCATGATGGTGGGCAAGTGGCTATCATTTCCTCAACAGGAACCATGGACAAACGGACAGAAAACATTCTCCAGGACATTCGTGAGACGTCTGATTTTCTTGGTGGTGTGCGTTTACCAGATAGCGCTTTTAAGGCCATTGCGGGAACGAGTGTCACAACGGATATGTTATTCTTCCAGAAACACCTGAACAAGGAATATGTGGCAGACGACTTAGCCTTTTCAGGTTCTATTCGCTATGAGAAGGATAGTCGCATTTGGCTCAATCCTTACTTTGATGGAGAATACAATAGCCAAGTGCTAGGAACCTACGAGGTCAGAAATTTTAACGGCGGAACACTTTCTGTTAAGGGGACTAGTGATAACTTGATTGCAAGTGTTGAAGCAGCTCTACATCAAGTAAAAGCCCCAAGAGAGATTGATAGAAATGAGGTCATCATTAACCCAGATGTGTTGATCAAACAAGTCATTGATACCTCCATTCCAGCTGAAATGAGGGAGAATCTGGGTCAGTACAGTTTTGGTTACCAGAGTTCTACAGTTTACTATCGAGATAATAAAGGCATTCGAGTCGGAACCAAGACGGAAGAAATCAGTTACTATGTCGATGAAGAGGGCAACTTCAAAGCATGGGACACCAAACATTCTCAAAAGCAGATTGATCGCTTTAATGCCTTAGAAGTGACTGATAGCACAGCTCTAGATGTTTATGTGACCGATGATGCAGCCAAACGTGGTCAGTTTAAGGGTTATTTCAAAAAGACAGTTTTCTATGAAGCTCCTTTGTCTGATAAAGAAGTGGCACGAATCAAAGGAATGGTGGACATTCGCAATGCCTACCAAGAGGTCATTGCCATTCAACGCTATTATGACTATGATAAGGAGACCTTTAACCACTTGTTAGGAAAACTCAATCGTACCTATGATAGTTTTGTCAAACGCTATGGGTATTTGAATAGTGCTGTGAACCGCAATCTTTTTGATAGTGATGATAAGTATTCGCTTCTTGCTAGTTTGGAAGATGAAAGTCTGGATCCAAGTGGAAAGTCTGTTATCTATACTAAGTCCCTTGCCTTTGAGAAGGCTCTAGTGCGTCCTGAAAAAGAGGTTAAAAAGGTACATACTGCCCTTGATGCCTTAAATTCCAGCTTGGCTGACGGACGAGGTGTTGATTTTGCTTATATGATGTCTATCTATCAGGTTGAATCGAAGATGACCTTGATTGAGGAATTAGGCGACCTCATTATGCCTGATCCTGAGAAGTATTTGAATGGGGAGCTGTCCTATGTTTCTCGCCAAGACTTCCTGTCAGGTGATGTCGTTACCAAGTTAGAAGTGGTGGACCTATTCGTCAAACAAGACAATCAAGACTTTAACTGGCCGCATTATGCAGGACTTCTAGAAGCTATCAAACCAGCACGTATTACTTTGGCAGACATTGATTATCGAATCGGTTCACGCTGGATTCCTCTGGCTGTTTATGGAAAATTTGCCCAAGAAACTTTTATGGGGAAAGTCTATGAACTGTCTGACCAAGAAGTAGCGACAGTCCTAGAAGTCAGTCCCATTGACGGAGTTATCACTTACCAATCTAAGTTTGCCTACACCTATTCCAACGCAACGGATAGGAGTTTAGGTGTCCCTGCTTCACGCTATGATAGTGGTCGAAAAATCTTTGAAAATCTCCTGAATTCCAATCAACCAACCATCACAAAACAAGTTGTCGAAGGGGATAAGAAAAAGAATGTGACGGATGTGGAGAAAACAACAGTCCTGCGGGCCAAGGAAACACACCTACAAGAACTCTTTCAAGATTTTGTAGCAAGGTATCCAGAAGTCCAAGAGATGATTGAAGACACCTACAATAGGCTCTACAATCGTACGGTATCAAAGTCCTATGACGGTAGCCATTTAACCATTGATGGACTTGCCCAGAATATTTCCTTACGTCCTCACCAAAAGAATGCCATTCAACGGATTGTGGAGGAGAAACGAGCACTCCTAGCTCATGAAGTCGGTTCAGGTAAAACACTTACCATGCTTGGAGCTGGTTTCAAGTTGAAAGAATTGGGGATGGTGCATAAACCTCTTTATGTGGTGCCGTCTAGTCTGACTGCACAGTTTGGTCAAGAAATCATGAAATTTTTCCCTACCAAGAAAGTCTATGTGACTACTAAGAAAGATTTTGCCAAAGCCAAACGCAAACAGTTCGTCTCACGGATTATCACAGGGGACTATGATGCCATTGTCATTGGAGATTCACAATTTGAGAAAATACCGATGAGTCGAGAGAAGCAGGTCACCTATATCAATGACAAACTCGAACAACTCAGAGAAATCAAGCTAGGAAGTGACAGTGATTATACGGTGAAAGAAGCGGAACGTTCGATTAAGGGATTGGAACACCAGTTGGAAGAACTCCAAAAACTGGAGCGAGATACCTTTATTGAATTTGAAAACCTTGGCATTGATTTTCTCTTTGTGGATGAGGCTCATCATTTCAAGAACATCCGTCCAATCACTGGACTTGGGAATGTAGCGGGTATCACCAATACCACTTCAAAAAAGAACGTGGATATGGAAATGAAAGTGAGACAGGTTCAAGGAGAACACGACTATTGTAATGTGGTCTTTGCGACAGGAACACCAGTCTCTAACTCTATTAGTGAACTCTATACCATGATGAGCTATATCCAACCCGATGTCCTAGAACGATACCAGGTCTCTAATTTTGATTCATGGGTAGGGGCTTTTGGGAATATTGAAAACTCTATGGAACTAGCCCCGACAGGAGATAAGTACCAACCCAAGAAACGGTTCAAGAAATTTGTCAACCTTCCTGAACTCATGCGAATCTACAAGGAAACTGCCGATATTCAGACCTCAGATATGCTCGACTTACCTGTACCTGAAGCTAAGATTATTGCGGTGGAAAGCGAGTTAACGCAAGCTCAGAAATACTACCTTGAAGAGTTGGTTGACCGTTCAGACGCTATCAAGTCAGGCAGTGTTGATCCAAGTCGAGATAACATGCTTAAGATAACAGGTGAAGCCAGAAAACTAGCTATTGATATGCGGTTGATTGACCCTGCTTATACCTTAGCGGATAATCAGAAAATCCTTCAAGTAGTCGATAATGTCGAGCGGATTTACCGTGAAGGAGCTGAATACAAAGCCACTCAGATGATTTTCTCTGATATTGGAACACCTAAAAGTAAGGAAGAAGGCTTTGATGTCTACAATGAACTGAAAGCTTTGCTGGTTGATCGAGGGATTCCAAAAGAAGAAATTGCCTTTGTCCATGATGCCAATACTGATGAGAAGAAAAACTCTCTCTCACGAAAGGTCAATAGCGGAGAAGTACGGATTCTCATGGCTTCGACTGAAAAAGGTGGAACGGGTCTAAACGTGCAATCACGCATGAAAGCTGTCCACCACTTAGATGTTCCCTGGCGTCCCTCAGACATTGTCCAGCGAAATGGTAGATTGATTCGTCAGGGAAACATGCACCAGGAGGTAGATATTTATCACTATATTACTAAAGGGAGCTTCGACAATTACCTCTGGGTGCGACATGAAGTCGCTTAATTGAACTGTCTGGCATGATGACCAGACCAACTATTCCGTTAGTTGAGCCAAGTATCAACTGCATGTTCGCCATGTGGTAAGCTGATACGTAAGGTAGCCCTACTTTAAGGTCGAACCGTGAGGGGAGACCGATACTGCTAGCAACAAAGCGGTTAGGGAGCTAGGCTTGATAGTATGGCTAACAAATGTGAACCACTGTTAAATGTCGTTAAGTTGAACAGGCTAAAGTTGCTGATAAGCCTGAACCAAAAGGTGTGCAGTCGGATAACCCTTTCCATAGTGGGGTTACACGGACAGATGACTGCCGGCAGAGAGGTGGAGCCTAACCTATCATTTTGTTCATTAAGTGGAACATGGTAAGCCTGTATTGTTGCTTCTAGCAAGGCAAATCGTAAGAAATGCTGATAACAGTGCAGGTATAGGAAAATGGAAAAAGCGAATGCCATCTTGTAATGAGATGGATAGAGGTTCAAGATTTGCCTCAACTCGAAAGAGTGCAGACTTCCATTCGGTTTCTAATCACAAGAGAACTTGTAGAATTTTTGAAAGGAGAAAGCAAATGAACAGTAAATTGTGTGCTACTACTAACATAGCTAACAGCTGGGAAAGTATTGACTTTGTGAAAGCTGAAATCTATGTTAAAAAACTACAAATGCGTATTGTGAAAGCGTGGAAGTTGGGTAAATTTAACCGAGTGAAATCACTCCAACATTTACTAACAACTTCATTTTATGCAAGAGCCTTGGCAGTGAAACGTGTCACTGAAAACCAAGGCAAAAAGACAAGTGGCGTTGATAAAGAGCTATGGTTAACTCCTAATGCTAAATATCAAGCAATCAAGAAATTAAAGGTTAGGGGCTATTGTCCAAAACCACTAAGACGGATTTATATTCCTAAGAAAAACGGTAAGAAAAGACCTCTTAGTATTCCAACGATGACAGATAGAGCAATGCAGACATTATTTAAGTTCGCTCTAGAACCTATTGCAGAAACAACAGCAGACCCAAATTCTTATGGCTTTAGACCCAAAAGAAGTACTCAGGATGCGATTGAACAATGTTTCTCAGCTTTGAGTAAGCAAAAATCTGCTAAGTGGGTTTTAGAAGGTGACATTAAAGGCTGTTTTGATAATATCAGTCATGAGTGGATAATGAAACACATTCCAATGAACAAGACAATACTTGGAAAATGGTTGAAAAGTGGTTATATCGAAAATCGAAAGTTATTTCCAACAGAGTTTGGAAGTCCTCAAGGTTCACCAATCTCACCAATCATTTCAAATATGGTACTAGATGGTATTGAGAGAAAACTTTCAACAACATTTAGAAAGAAAAAGGTTAATGGTAAGGTCTATGCACCAAAAATTAATTTTGTTAGGTATGCGGATGACTTTATTGTTACTGGTGTCAGTAAGGAACTATTGGAAAATGAGGTTAAACCAGTCATAATTGAGTTCTTGAAAGAACGTGGTTTGGAGTTATCTGAAGAAAAAACGTTGATAACTCATATCACGGATGGCTTTGATTTTCTGGGCGTAAACATTAGAATGTACGACGGAAAATTACTAACCAAACCTTCCAAAAAGAATTACGAAAGTATTGTTTCGAAAATCAGGGATATTATCAAAAACAACCCGTCGATGAAACAGGAGCTGTTAATCCGTAAGTTAAATCCTATTATCATAGGTTGGGTTAACTACCAAAAGCACAACGTTTCATCAGAAGCATTTCAAAGACTTGATTTTGATATCTATCAATGTCTATGGCAGTGGTGTGTCCGAAGACATCCTAAAAAGGGGAGAAAGTGGGTTGCTAATAAATATTTCCATACTTTTGGTAGCCGTAGTTGGATTTTTAGTGTTCCAACTGCTGATACAATGGAAAATGGCGAACCATTCTATCTTCGCTTGAAATATGCTTCTGATACTGATATTCGCCGACATATTAAAATTAAGGCGGAAGCAAACCCATTTGATGAACAATGGCAACTGTATTTTGAGGAACGTCAAGAAAAGCAAATGCGACAAGAACTAAAAGGAAGACGTGTGATTAACGGACTATATTATAAACAAAAAGGGATTTGTCCAGTTTGCGAATTGAAAATCACCAAGGAAACAGATTTCCGAGTTCATCAAACAGTGAAAGACCATAAACCAATAAAAACATTGGTACACCCTACTTGTCATAAAAATATAAAAGAAAACACGCTGGTTCTCTAACGAGGACTTATAGAAGCTTGAGCCGTGTGAGGGGAAACTCTCATGCACGGTTCTTAGAGGGGAAAGAGGTCGTGAGACCTCTGACCTACTCGACCAGACACAGGAGAATAAGCTAAAGTATATCACTCAGATTATGACCTCAAAAGATCCTGTGAGATCAGCTGAAGACATTGATGAACAAACCATGACCGCTTCTGACTTCAAAGCTCTAGCGACAGGTAACCCCTATCTCAAACTGAAAATGGAATTGGAAAATGAACTGACGGTGTTAGAAAATCAAAAACGAGCTTTTAATCGCTCAAAAGATGAATACCGCCACACAATTTCCTATTGCGAGAAGCACCTCCCTATTATGGAAAAACGGTTGAGTCAATATGATAAAGATATTGCCCAATCTTTGGCAACCAAGTCGCAAGATTTTGTCATGCGATTTGACAATCAAGCAATGGATAATCGTGCTGAAGCTGGGGACTATCTGCGAAAACTCATCACCTATAACCGCTCAGAGACCAAGGAAGTCAGGACACTTGCCAGCTTTAGAGGATTTGATTTAAAAATGACTACACGAGGTGCTAGTGAGCCCTTACCAGAAACCATTTCTTTAATGATTGTAGGTGATAACCAGTATACTGTCGCCCTTGATTTGAAATCAGACGTGGGAACCATTCAACGGATCAGTAATGCCATTGACCATATTATAGATGACCAAGAAAAGACGCAAGAGCTGGTAAAGGATTTAAAAGATAAGCTACGAGTAGCCAAAGTAGAAGTTGATAAAGTCTTTCCAAAGGAAGAGGACTATCAGCTTGTAAAGGCTAAGTATGATGTTTTAGCTCCCTTGGTTGAAAAAGAAGCAGAGATTGAAGAGATAGATGCAGCTTTGGCCAAGTTTAGTGAAGATACAACACCCCAAAAGAAGCAACAAATAGCACTTGAGATATAAGAAAAAAGGCTGACAAATAATTTTGAACGCGGTAAAATGAAGTCAAGAAATCACAAAAGGAGAATAGATCATGACCCAAACACTAGAAGAAATGCGTTATCAACTAGAAGAATGGTTGTCACAAGGCTTTACGAGTTCAGAAGATAGGGCAACCTACCAAACTTTAAAGGAACAGTATGAAGATGAGACCTTTGATTACAGTTTTTCAAGGCGTGAAATTACTGGGCAGCTGGAACTCATCATCACAAGTCGTGAGAATGATTTTCCTAGCTTAGATGAGGTGACAAAGACGGAATACCTTGATTTGGTTGTCCAACTAGATGATTTAGACAAGAGACAGGCTGACTACTATCGCAAGCAATTAGCCTAGAAAGAGGTGTAAGATGTTGGAGCAAATTCTACAAAGCCTTTTGATTATCGCAGCAATAGGACTGATGTTGTTTGTCCTTTATCGGATTGTGAAAGTTTCAGGTGCTTTATTTCTTATCGGACTCATCAGTGGATTAGTCTTTATTGAAATCTATGGAGTTTACCTCTTCTTTACTGAGAGATACCTCTATTCAGAAGATTTAGCAACTAATGGAGTTTGGAGTTTTACAGGATTTTTTATTGCTTTGAATCTATTTCTCGTTTTAAGCTTTATTATAAAGTGGTGGAGAAATAGAATAGTTTAACACGGAGGATTACCGATTGGTAGTCCTTTTTCTTGTGATAAATTTTCCAAGATAATCTTGTTATGATTTGGCTATCACTAATAAAGGAGTAAGCCATGTTAAATAAAGTGAAAGCTCGATTTCTGATTGGAGTAGGAGGTTTAATCGCAGTCAGTTTTATGGTCATGATTGGCTATACGATTGGCTCACAATCCGTTTCAAAACAAACTGAGCACCAAATACGAGCAGAAGCCAATAAACTTGTGACAAAGGAAAAGCAGGAGGAAAGAGCGACAGTCCTATCAGATGAGCTTGTCAAAGAATTTCTCACACAATATTTCACCAAGGTCCAACTAGGAGAAAATAACACTCGTATCAAGCCCTACATGACGGACTCGGCATTTTCAGAAGAGGAAACAAATCAGAATAAAGCGATTAATCAAGTTTATAAAGATTATATGCTTGACTACCGATTTGAATCAGCCAGTATATTTGTCAATACAGAAAGCAATGTTGCACTTGCGGAAGTTTCCTATCAAGTGACCTATGTTTCTGATTTGAGTGAGCAACAACAGCGAACTACTCAGACAGAAACCAAGACGGTTATGTTATCCTACTCCAAAGTTTCCGACAAGCTCCTGGTTAATCAGTTGACCATTTGGAATGGGAAACTGGAGGACATGAAAGAAGCAACAGATGGAGCCAATTCCAGCATACCAACGATCCAAGGAACTACAACAAGTGAGAACAACTAGCAGGAGACATTCTTCTGCTTTTTTTATAGGGAGACAAGATGACACGAATTAAAGCAGTAAAACAAAAGGCCATTTTAAATGTGGCTGAAAGTCTGGGTTATTCCTTCAGACGTTTATCAGGACACATTTATGAACACCCAGACCATGATTCCTTTCGGATTTTTGCGGATACCAATACTTTCAAATGGTTTTCAAGAGATATACAAGGGGATGTGATAGACTTTGTTCAATTAGTGGCAGGCGTTACTTTCAAAGAGGCTGTATCCTATCTTGAAACTGGGGATTTTGAACAAGCTAAGTTGATAGAAGAAACTTATCAACCGTTTCAATATTATTTGCATGAAGAACCCTTTCAGCAAGCACGTATTTACTTAAAAGACATCCGTGGCCTAAGTGATCAGACTATCAATACCTTTGGTAGACAAGGATTGCTTGCTCAAGCTACTTATCAATCGGATCCCGTATTAGTGTTAAAAAGCTATGACCACAACGGGACCTTACAGGCCGCAAGCCTTCAAGGTCTCGTCAAAAATGAAGAAAAACACGATCGAGGTTATCTCAAAAAAATCATGAAAGGATCTCATGGCTATGTCGGTATTAGTTTCGATATTGGGAATCCTAAGCGACTCATTTTTTGTGAATCCGTTATCGATATGATGAGTTATTATCAGCTTCACCAAAAGCAATTATCCGATGTTCGCCTGATTTCAATGGAAGGCTTAAAACTTTCAGTGATTGCTTATCAGACCTTGCGTCTAGCAGCAGAGGAACAGGGGAAATTGGCATTTCTAGATACAGTAAAACCAAGCAGACTTAGTCATTATCTTCAGGCAATACAAGAGACGACAACCTTTTTTCAAACTCATTCAAACGTCATAACAATGGCTGTTGATAACGATGAAGCAGGAAGAGAATTTTTTCAGAAACTGTCAGATAAAGGACTTCCAATCACCAAAGATTTACCACCATTGCAGGGACTTGAAACAAAGTCAGATTGGAATGATATTGTGAAACAACAGAAAGAAATATCCTTAAGCAATCTTATTCAGTCAGCCCATATACAAGCCATTAAGAATCATCCTCCACCAAAACGAGAGCGTGCTATGGAATTGTGATAACAAAATCAAGTCCACTATCATAATCTAGAAAGTGACAAGGAGGACACCCTATGAGTGCGATTGAACGTCTGGCTGAAAAAGTAGCTAGACAAGAAGAAAAAGTCTCACGTGAGACTGAGAAATTGGAACACTATCGTGACCAACTACAAACTGCAATGTATAGCACCTTTATTAAACGGCAACAATCTAGTCAGTTGTCATTTCATGAAGCACTAGAGCAAGCCTTTGGTAAAGAAACCACACTATACCCAGATTACAGAAATGAGGATACAGAATGAGTAAAACATGGAATTTTGATCAGTCACTAGATGATGTGAAACCAACATCCTCCCATGAAGAACGAGCTAAAATCGCAGCACTTTTCCATAAACAGGATGAAAAACCAATTGAAGAAGTAGATTATTTGGCTGCTTTTGAACAGAAACAAAAGGAGTCAAAATCTAAAGAGGTACAGACTCCCGAATCAAAAGTTAAACAAAGTCAGCCGAAGAAAGTAAATATCACAAGTGACTACAAACAGCACTTGGCAGACACCATTGCACAAAACAACAAGGATATTTCCGCCTGTCAGAAGCAAATTGAAGAACTTCATCAATTGATTGATGAAAAGAAAATCCAAAATAAAAAGTTACAGGCTATTTCAGTAGCCATTGATGATCTATAAGTCAGGTAGTCCTATGCGGGCTACCTTTTTACAATGTAAGGAGAAGATAATGAAATTTTTTCAAAAGAAAACCCAGAATCAGGACCGATTTAAACGACTGATTCATCGACTATCAGAGATGTCAGATACTGAACTAACCAAAGTAGAACAACTCCTAAATGTGGTTTTTGATACAAGTTTCAGGTCTAGTGAGAGAGTAGAAATATCTCGAAACGATATAACTACTGAGGAACAAAGTCTTGATAAGTCGATTCAGGAAGCGAAAAATAAACTGAATACTGAGCAGTTGGAGAAGCGAATAGAGCAGTTTAAGCAATCGAAGAAACCTAAAAACGGATAACGCACCATATTTGGTGCGTTATCCGTTTTTTATGGTATAATGAAAGCAAATATGAGGAGGTCTTTATCTATGATTGGAGACAATATTAAATCACTACGCCGAACACACGATTTAACACAGCCAGAATTTGCGAAAATGGTCGGGATTTCACGCAATAGCCTGAGTCGCTACGAAAATGGAACCAGCACCGTTTCAACAGAACTCATTGACCGCATTTGTCAGAAATTTAACGTTTCTTATGTCGATATTGTAGGGGAGGATAAGATGCTAACACCTGTTGAAGATTACCAACTGACTTTAAAAGTAGAAGTGATAAAAGAACGTGGAGCAGCCATTTTATCGC
Source organism: Streptococcus hepaticus (assembly GCF_043656315.1). Taxonomy (NCBI): domain Bacteria; kingdom Bacillati; phylum Bacillota; class Bacilli; order Lactobacillales; family Streptococcaceae; genus Streptococcus; species Streptococcus hepaticus. The sequence goes on along the minus strand of NZ_JBINIY010000012.1, from coordinate 27,495 downwards.
AGCTCTATCGATATCAAGATAGTCAGGATATTGCTTTTGATGATGAATCAAATCCTTGGATTTTGATGAGTGATGATTTGGCTGAATTGATCAATACAAAGATTTACCTTGTCGATACCTTCGATGAAATTGAGCGTTACAATGGCTATTTAGACGGTATCGAGCGGATGTTAGATATGGTACATCATCGGGTGGTGGCATAATGAGATTGGAAGAATTCAGTGAGGCTGAGTTTCAGAAGGCCTTGCAACGAACCATTCGGGCCTTAACCCGAGGAAAGTCGATTCCAGATAAACCGAAAGCTATCTTGCTTGGTGGACAAAGCGGAGCAGGTAAGACAACGATACATCGTATCAAGCAAAAGGAATTTCAAGGTAATATCATTATCATCGATGGTGACAGCTACCGTTCTCAGCATCCCAATTACTTAGTCCTGCAAGAAAAGTATGGCAAGGATAGCGTGGACTATACCAAGGGATTTGCAGGAAAAATGGTAGAGCATCTGGTTGACGAACTCAGCACGCAAGGCTACCATTTGCTGATTGAAGGGACTTTGCGTACCACTCAAGTTCCTCGTCAGACTGCTCAATTATTAGCTTCTAAAGGTTACCAAGTTTCTTTAGCTGTAATTGGTACCAAACCAGAGCTTTCTTATCTCAGCACCTTGATTCGTTACGAAGAGCTTTATGCCATTGATCCGACCCAGGCCAGAGCAACACCAAAAGAACACCACGATGGGATTGTTGAGAACTTGGTTGGTAACCTAAAGGAGTTAGAAACCGATAAGATCTTTGACCAGATTCAGATTTATCAAAGAGATAGAACTTGTATCTACGATTCTGAAACTGATGAAGGCTCCGTGGCAGAAGTGTTACAAGAATGCCTCTTTGGAAAATGGAGTAAAGTCGAGGAAGAGATGATGAAGGTGGGGAAAGAGCGGTTGAGAGAGTTGAAAGAGCGTAGGAATTCTTAGTGTAAGGAGATTTAATGCAAGAATACAAAGAATGGTGGGAGCAAACCCGAGAAGGCAGTGAGTTAAATTTCTTAAATTCACAATTCAGTAAAAATTTTTCAGAGGAGTTGGTTAATTTTGAATTAAGACCGCTGTTTTATAAATTTTTTCAAAATAAACAACTAAAACATTGGAATAGAGAAGGTTTTGAATTTCTGAATTCAAAGATTTATCAATTGGAAAGTCAGTTGGGGCTGGAAAAATTTATCACTATATTCTTAAATAACCTCGATTTATGGATTTCTATGTATGAACAGCTACTAGACATAGAAGAAAGAATAAATCTTATGGAGTTATTCAATGGTAGTGAGGAACTACGAGTAAAGCTATTTGCAGTTAGCTTGTATAACGACTTGCTAAATTCAGCTTATAGTAACGGTCTTAAACTAATTATCAAATTTTACAGTGAAATACTAGGTAAAAATCAAGACCAAAAAACTTTAACTCCTCAGATTGAATATCTTAGGAAACGTACCTATAACCTAATTACAGATATTTCAGATTCGGATATTCGTAACGCTATATCTCATGGAGGAATCAGATACAATAATAATACTTTAGCCTTTCATTTCACCCAAGGAAGTAGCCCAGGGCAAAAAGAAATTTCAACATTTCAGTTTATAACGGATATCAAAGAAATCTTTGATATTACTAGTAGTATGTGTTTATCTTGGTTATACTATTGGAGCCAGAATGTTTCCCTAGACAAATTACAAAATTTTAATAACTTATCTAAAACATCAATTAAGTTTATTGATAAACTATTTTTATCAACACTTTTATTTGAGTGCAAACAAATTGATTCTTTAATTCCAATGTACGCTAAGGATAGTAAGCAATATAATCTTGAATTTCAACATGATAATTTAGATATAAATTCAAGATATTTTCTTGGAGTATATTCAGCTAAAAATTTTTTAAAAATGAAAAATATCGGACCAGGAAATTATATTCATATCTCTTTTCAATCGTCTAGATCGATGAATTCATTTTTTAATATTTCCACGAAACAAATTATAGCTTTTTCTAACGGGGAAATAGAATTTGAAGAGGTTGTTAGAGCAGTTATTCCAGATTCTATGATGTGGGAAATTAATACTGAAGAAAGGAATGAGATAGAAGATAATTTTCGATTCTATCCTGATATAAATGGTGAGGCGTACACTATCTCTGAAATTACTGATATCAGTTTAGAGAATGTAAAGCGTTTTTCGGCAGTTTTTGTTTTGAGTAAAACAGTAACAAAGTTCCAAATAAAAAAATTGATAAAAGAAGCGATTGAGCAAATTTCTAGTATTGAAAATTATGGTTTTGCTAGTAACAAAGTTAAGTATGGCAAAATGTCTGCTGACATTGTTTACTTAACTGTGTATCACAATCAATTAAGAAGAAACAAAAAGAGAGAATTATTTCCAGAAAATGATAATTTTATCTGTTATGTACAATATGACAGGAATAAAAAGTTTCCAATTCGTAATAACCTAATAGATCCGTCTTTAAAAAAGAATAGAGAGGGGTGTTTGGAATTTAATTGGAATCCAAATTATAAGGGATTGTAGTTACCTTTTCCTTTGAATAGTAAACTTAAGAAACATTGAGAGCTCAGGCTCTCTTTTTCTTACCCTCATTTTTCATGTTGTGATACCTTTTCCAAATCACCTCTATTATCCTAATATCATTCCTAAGAAAATCAATCCATGATTTTTCACAGGGGGTTTGGGGGCGAAGCCACCAAGTTATCCTATCGTTAGCTGTCAAAACTGGAAGGTTTTAATCAACTGACGATATGATTTTTGGGATATTGTGGACACAATATCTGAGCTCGCAAAGACCGAACAAGGAAGGAGTGAGGTCTTTCGAGGAGCGACTCACAATATCAGGTTGCCTCACATTGTGAGACAATGCCTGATTTGAAAGGATGGATAGAATGAAACAGGATATTAGGCTCGTTAGAAAGCAGTTTAGAATGACGAGAAAAGAAGAAAAACAGATAAAAGAGATGATGAAAGACCAGCAGATAGAGAGTTTTTCAGAATTTCTTCGTCATAACCTCTTTAAAACTGATGACGATGATAAAAGTATTGAGATGTGGTTTTCCCTATGGAAATCACAAAAGTTAGAACAGATTAGCCGTGATTTATATGAGGTACTAGTCATCGCTAAGCAAGATCATCAAGTGACTCAAGAACATGTTTCAATCTTATTGACCTGTGTTCAGGAATTGATTGTGGAAGTAAGTCAATCACATTCTCTAAGCCAATCATTTCGTGACAAGTATATGAGATAAGAGGTTAGTATGGAAAATCGTTATAGAACCAATTTAAAAAAAGTCTTTTTAACAGATGGTGAATTAAAACAACTGAATGATCGCATTGCAGAAAGCAAGAGTAAAAATTTTTCCGACTATGCTAGAAAAGTATTGCTTAATCCAAGAATGACATTTTTAACGATTGATACTTCAAACTACCAGGAACTCGTTTTTGAATTGAGAAGGATTGGAAATAACATCAATCAGATTGCACGTGCCATTAACCAAAGTCATCTCATTTCTCAGGAACAACTAAAAAGTTTGAGTCAAGGGATTGACGAACTGATTTCTGAAGTTGAGAAAGAGTTTCATGTGAATCTCAAAACATTAAAGGAGTTTTATGGTAGTTACTAAACACTTTGCGACACATGGAAAAAAATATCGGAGACGCTTAATCAAGTATATTCTCAATCCTGAGAAGACCAATAATCTTGCACTTGTTTCTGATTTTGGAATGAGTAATTATATGGACTTTCCAACTTATGAAGAGATGGTCAAGATGTACAATATTAACTTCATTAATAATGATGAATTGTATGATTCAAGAAATGACCGATTGGAAAGAAAGCAACAAAAAATTCATGCTCATCATGTGATACAATCTTTTTCGCCAGAGGATAACTTAACACCAGAAGAAATCAATCGTATTGGCTATGAGACAATGATGGAATTAACTGGTGGCCGTTTTCGTTTTATTGTAGCAACTCACGTTGATCAGTCGCATACCCACAATCATATCATTATCAATTCTGTCGATAGGAATTCTGAAAAGAAATTGATTTGGGATTATCATTTGGAGCGAAATCTTCGGATGATTTCTGACCGTATTTCAAAAATAGCTGGTACAAAAATTATTGAGAAACGTTATTCCTACCGAGATTATAAAAAATATAGGGAATCTAGTCATAAGTTTGAATTGAAACAACGTCTCTATTTTTTGATGCAGCAATCTAAATCGTTTGATGATTTTTTAGAAAATGCAAAGCAGTTACATGTTCATATTGATTTTAGTCGGAAACATAGTCGCTTTCTAATGATAGATAGAGCAATGACAAAACCTATTCGCGGTCGCCAACTTAGTAAGCGAGACTTATATGATGAAGACTTTTTTCGAACACATTTTGCCAAACAAGAGATTGAAAGTCGGTTAGAATTTTTATTAAAGCATGTTCATTCGCTAGAGGAATTGCATGTAAAAGCTAAAGAGTTGAATCTAACCATAGAGTTAAAACAGAAAAATGTGATGTTTACCCTAGAAGAAGATGGTCAAATGATTACTCTAAGTCATAAAAAAGTTAGTGATAAGAAATTGTACGACGTTCAATTTTTTAATCGTTACTTTGAAGAGAAGGAGGTTAGAGATATTCAGGTATTAGAAAATCTTCAGGAAGATTATCAGACTTTTCGAGAGGAGCAGCATAAGGATAAAATCTCCTCAGAAGAAATCGAGGAAGCCTTCAAGAAATACAAGGAAAAACGAGATGCTATCCATGAGTTTGAAGTTGAACTTACGGATAATCAGATTGAAAAATTAGTTGATGATGGTATCTATATCAAGGTTTCATTTGGTATCAAACAAAGTGGACTCATCTTTATTCCCAATTATCAGTTGGATATCCTAGAAGAAGAAAATCAGAAAAAATATAACGCTTACATTCGAGAAACGTCCTCCTACTTTGTCTATAACAAAGAAAACTCGGATAAAAATTGTTTTATCAAAGGGAAAACTTTAATCAGGCAATTGATCAACGATAGCCAAAAGCTCCCATACAGACGACCAACTTTAAAAAGCCTTCAGGAGAAGATCTCTGAGATTAACTTCATGATTACGCTGTCTAACACGAACAAGCAATACCAAGAAATCAAAGATGAGTTTGTACTAAAAATTGTAGAGCTTGATATGAGATTGGAGGAAGCACAAGAAAAAATCGCTACCTTAAATAAGATGGCAGAAATTCTTATCAATATGAATAGTAATAATATTGAAAGTATGAGGTTAGCTAAATATGAATTAGCTCAATTAAATGTACCTGATGATATCTCTGTAAAGCAAGTCAATGAAAATTTAGTTCAGTATCAAGAATATTTTAATAATATTATTGATAAATACGATCAACATGTAGGAAGATTAGAGCAATTTAGAAAATTAGTGGCTGGTCAAAAAGATAATATGGGTGTGGTTGAACTTTGAATATTACTGAGGATTTGGGAGTGAAAAAGAAAATCAAAAATTTATGATATAAATGATAGCTAATCATGAAGATAAAGTTAGTGGTTAGAAAAACTGTAGAGAATTTGAATAGTGGAATAAATCGATTGAAAATTCTAAAAACTACTCGCCACGAGGATGATTATGGTATAATACAAGACATAGTAACTTTTATTTTTGAAATTAAAGGGTTGCATAGTATTTGAGGAGTAACGATGTATAAAATTTTAGCTATAGATGATGATGAATATTCTCTTAGTAATCAACTTGTAAGTACCTCTTTTTATGGAGATGAAGAACTTTTGGTACGGGCAATATCCTGACCTGTTTAATTTAGAGTACTGATAAATCAGAATGGAGGTGATTTTTTGCGAACATACAAAAATAAGGAAGAACTAAAAGCTGAGATAGAGAAAACATTTGAGAAATATATTTCAGAATTTGATGATATTCCAGAAAATTTAAAAGATGAGAGAGCTGATGAAGTTGATAGAACTCCAGCAGAAAATCTTTCATATCAGGTTGGATGGACAAGTTTGGTTCTTAAATGGGAAGAAGATGAAAGAAAGGGGCTTCAAGTAAAAACACCATCGGATGAATTTAAATGGAACCAGCTTGGTGAATTATATCAGTGGTTCACGGATACCTACGCTCATTTATCTCTGCAAGAGTTGAAAGCAAAATTAAATGAAAATATTAATTCTATCTATGCAATGATTGATTCGTTGAGTGAGGAAGAATTATTTGAACCGCATATGAGAAAGTGGGCTGATGAAGCGACTAAAACAGCGACTTGGGAAGTGTATAAGTTTATTCATGTAAATACGGTTGCACCTTTTGGAACTTTCAGAACTAAAATCAGAAAATGGAAGAAGATAGTGTTATAAATTATATTTTTTAACTTTAAAAAATATAATTTATAAAGTGGTCACCAAAGGCGATAGAAGAAAAAACTATCGTCTTTTTTTAATAAAGTATTAGATGAGGAAATGAAGTATTGGTTTTATTTTTCTAACTTTTATAAATGTTAAATTCTCACGACAGATGTGATATATTTTGCTATTTTTTCAGGACTTTCAGTAAAATTATTATCTATCCAATTTAAAATGATACTTTCAATTGTTGAGATATAAATATCAAGAGCGAAAGAATATGGAATTTGATATGCTGTTTCGAGTTGTTTCTCTAAGTCTGGTATATCGGAATGTATAATCATTCCTTTGATATAGTCTTTAATTATGTTGTCAATATTTGGAAAAAAACAAACAAAGGACTTAATAATTTCTTTGTTTGTATACATGTAGCTAAGCATTTCCTTTAGGATTACTTCTTCATATAATAAATCATTATTTAAAATTTTTGTGATATCATCAAAGATTATTAAAATAGACTCCCTAAGGAAGTCTCAGGTTGAAGAAAAAGTCTATTTTAGATATCTTCCTCCAAGCTTTTTTTCTCAGTAGCCAAAAACAAAAACACTCAAAAACGCTGTTATTTCAACGTTTTTGAGTGTTTAATTATTCCCCATTTCCCTGCGAGATGTTCCGAAATATCAAAGTTGCAGGGGTTTGTCTACGTTCTGAGACTCCCTAAGGAAGTCTTCTTTTGAATTGAAATGATTATAGAAAGCTCTTCTACTAAGTTGAGCTTTTTTTGCTAAATCGCTAACTGTAATTTGTTCAAAGCTTTTCGTTTCTAATAATTCAGAGAAAGCCTTTAAAAATTTTAAATTAGTGTTATCTGAACACTCCAACGTATTATCACCTCTATAAATCTTATCGAATGTGATTATACAATACAAATTCAAATAATAGTTCACATTTATCAAGATAATGTAAACTACTAAAACCTTTAAAAAAGTAAAATGTGAAAGATAACTTTTACTAGTTAATCTAATTTTACTTTTGAAAAGGAGAAAAATTATGCTTAGGAAGTATAAGCAAAGAAATTATGATGTCGCACATACGAAACAGCGCTTTTCGATTAAGAAATTTAAATTTGGTGCAGCATCGGTACTGGTTGGATTAGCATTTCTAGGAATGGCTGGGACAACTGTTCTAGCTGATGAGACAACATCTACAGGTATTGAGCCTAAACAATCTGTATCAGCAGGGATAGTAGATGAAGTAAAACCAGCAAAATCAGAATTAGCGACAGATGCAATAGCGTCAGTAGACAAAACAACCGAATCAGAAGTCGAAGCATTGGCAGATTTCACAGAAAATGTCAATACTGATGATGGAGGTACAGTTCCTGAGCCTAGTGCCAACATAGACCCTAATAGTTCATCAAAAGATACAGATAAAGTTGCTGTTTTAGAAGAGACAGCCAGTGAAAAAAATGTAATTGTATCTCCTTCAATTACAACACGTTCTGTAGATAGTGCAGTTGAAAAAGCTAATGTTGACAAAAATAGTGTCAGCGAAGTGTCTGAAGAGCTTCAGAAGAGAGTACAAAAAGATGCGATATATAGCCCCGGAGATTCCTCAGCTAAACAAACTTATTCAGGTAAAGCTTGGATAGATAATGGTGGTAGCATTGATGGGCAAGCCTCAGATGATATTCCACTAACTGGTGTTAACGTTTACTTGCAGTGGGTAAACGGAAAAGGCTATGTTTCAAAAGTTTACTATACTACTACATTGGAGGATGGAACCTTTGCGTTTGACTTATCTAAATCGGAAGTTGATCCTAATGGTGAAGAACATCATTTTCAATTAGCAGGAGATGGTAATTTCGCAGTAAGAACCTGGATTGAAAATCCTGATTCTAGTAAGTATGATATTATTCAAGCAGGGGATAAGATTTATGGTTTCCATACTCGTACTAACCGTAAAAATGAATCTTGGGATTTTACTGCGGGAGTCAATAGGATTGTCAATTCTCAAGTTATTTTACAAGAAAAGAAATTAACTAAAGACTGGTTGAAGAAACCAGAAGCTGAGTCGCAAATTCCTAGTACCGCAGATGGTACATGGCATGACAGGGGAATCTATGGTAGAGTAAGTGGTTTAGCTTGGTTTGATAATGGAGATTCTGCTGGGTCGCTTGCTAATCAATGGATAAAAGATGATAATGATGTTCCAGCAAATGGTTTGAAAGTAGCTGCTTCTTATTTAAATGATGAAGTAACTCGCTTACTTGATCAGTGGAAAAAAGACCATCCAGGATATACTATTGAAGACTTTAAGGCTGAACAAGAAAGAGTCTTTACAGAATACCAGTCCCAACATGGGGTTGGTTCTCATATTGCGGAGACAGTCATAACGACAGTTGATAAAAATGGAAATTACTCTATTCCTTTTAAGGGATTGTATGGTGTTAGTGCTTATAAAGCAAACAGTGGTTTAAAAGTTTCTCATACAATTACAGACGAAGAATTCGGCAAGGTTGTTAGAGATGAAGATGTAGATAATAGTAGTCTTCTTAAGTGGAATGGTACCATTGGTCAAAAACATAGACACATTAATGAGAACTACCTATATGTATCTCCTATTTTATCTAATTATAATATTTGGAGTCCGGCTTTTCCTAAAGCTATGTTTGGTAATCCGAATAATCTATTTACAAATGTAGTTGCGGGGTCTGGAACTAATATTACTAGCTTGAACTTTGCTATTTTAGCACCTCAACCAATGCTTGATATTGTTGATTATGATACTACGAATAAGGTAGCAGTCTCTGGTAATGTTACCAATTCAACAGTAGGCGGATTGTTGCCAACACGTGAATACCAAGTGCAATGGTTCAGAGATGGTGTTGCAATAGGTGAACCTCAAACTATTCAGTCAAGCGTTGAAGGAACAGCGACACCTGAGAAGTTTACAGTACCAAATGATATCACTAAGACAACAAACTTTACATTAGGTCTATTTGAACAAGGTCAAAATACAAAGAGCTTAGATAACGCTTTAGCATTAGATTCCTTTATTGCTGTATTTATCGAGTATAAACCAGTAGATGGTGTTGTAGCTAAGGATTCTGAGCCAGCTAAACCAATCTTTAAAGACAAAGATGGCAATGATACAACGCCACCGGAAGGAACAAAATTCACAACTGTTGCAGGTCAAGTTCCAGATTCGGTTAAAACCTCTTATCCTGAGGGAGCAATGTCTGTTGACCCAAATATGGTAACGATTGACCCTACAACTGGAGTAGTTGTTGTAAAAGGGGAAGCTCTTACTAAGAAAGGCACGTATGTAGTACCAGTAGAAGTAACTTATCCGGGTGGTTCCAAAGCTTATACTTTTGCTACTGTAAACGTTAAAGATGATGCAACAACAACATACACAGCGACAGGTGGAAAATTAGAAAAACCATTTGGTCAAGCACCATCAACTGATGAAATCACATCAAAAGTAACAACTGATTATCCTAAAGAAGTTAAAGACCAACCTACAATGAAGGTTAAAGAGGGTGCAGTGATTCCGGATGGTATGACCAAAGGGGAATTTAAAGTACCGGTTGTTGTCTCTTATCCAGATGGAACAACAGACGAAGTTGATGTTACAGTAACCATCAAAGAATCTGAAGCGGAAAAGAATGCCCCTTCATACAAAGATACAATGGTCGTTCCAGGGAAACCAGCAGAATCAACTCCAAGCTACGGCGAAAGTAAAACAGCACCAAATGGTACAGAGTATAAGATTGATGAAAACTTTAAAGTACCAGACGGATATAAAGTTGACATTGATAAAGCTACTGGAACAGTGACTGTAACAGCTCCAGAAAAATCAGACGGTACAACAGCAGAAGAAATTGAGGTACCAGTAATTGTCACTTATCCAGATAAATCAGAAGATAAAGTAATAGCTAAATTCCAATTGGATACTGATGAAAATGGTACACCAGACGTTACTGATCCAGATGATGATGGCGATGGTATTCCAGATGTGGATGATAAAAACCCTAAAACAGCCACTAAGACAGCCGTAGCGGTTGACAATGTAACTGTTACAGAAGGTCAACCAATCGCTCCGATTCCTGTTACGGTAACAAGCGATGATAGGAATGCTAAGGTTGAAGTTTCTGGTCTTCCAGACGGTTTAACTTATGACCCAGCAACAGGTCAAATCACTGGTACACCAGATAAGTTAGCAGACTGGAAAGATACTGAAGAAACACGTGACTTCCCAGCAACTGTTAAAGTGACTGATGGAACAGGTACGGTTGAAAAAACATTTACAATCACTGTTCAGCGTGATACGGATGGTGATGGTATGCCAGATGTGACAGATACGGACGATGATGGCGACGGTATTCCAGACGATACTGAAAAGATTGACGGAACAAACTCTAAAGATCCAAATTCAGCAGCTTCTGTTATCACACCACTTGATGATCAAACAGGTACTGTCGGAGAAGCCATTACACCAGTTACTGTGAAAGTTGACAAAGTGCCAACAGATGGTTCAGTTACTGTTACTGGTCTTCCAGATGGCGTTACTTACGATCCAGCAACAGGCCAAATCACTGGGATACCAACAAAAGAAGGTGAATCAACGGTTACTGTGGCTGTGACTGTTAAAGTCGTAGATCCAAGTACAGACGCTGATAAGAACGAACCTAAGGCTAAAGACCAAACACAAGCTTTATCAAGTATCGCAAATAATAAAGATAGAGGAAATAAATTGCCTACAACAGGTGAGGATGAGAATCCATTCTTTAACATTGCTGCTTTGACAATTATAGCTTCAGTTGGTTTACTATCTATTTTAAAGAAAAAAGAGGATTAATCGTTTGACCTAAAATGTCATTAAACTTTTCGCCATTTATTGGTGTGAGCACTTTAACAAAGTTATCTCTCTCCAACTTAATTAACTAAAGTGTTTCAATTTTTCGAGATTAATTCTTGAAAAAGTCTATCGAGCTTCATAATCTCGATAGACTTTTGATTTTGTATGTTAAACAATAAAGTGTGTAAGCGCCCAATAACGAGGTAGTTATCATTTCCTCCGTTTACCAGTTATACTGTAGGTAATAAAAACACTGGAGGATATTTGAATGATAAAACAGCCAATTGTCCCTCTAGAACAATTACCTATCTCTTGAAAATTTGAGAAAAAAATGAAGAACGAGCTTATCTTTCGCTGTAAATTCAAAGACCTAGACCTCTTATTCTACTCGTCTATCTTATCATAGCGAGTAACTGATATTTTAGAAAAGGTACTGGCTTATGACTATTCAGTTAAGTGATTTAGGTCAGGTTTATCTGGTTTGTGGGAAAACAGATATGAGGCAAGGCATTGATTCCCTAGCTTATCTTATTAAATCCCAGCATGAGTTAGATCCTTTTTCAGGTTCTGTTTACCTTTTCTGTGGTGGACAACGTGATCGGTTCAAAGTGCTTTGGGATGGTCAAAGATTTTGGCTCCTCTACAAGCGTTTTGAAAATGTGCAACTGGCTTGGCCAAGACATAGCGATGACGTCAAAGCTTTGACAGCTAAACAAGTGGACTAGCTTATGAAACGACCTTTAGAACAATTTGAGAGGATGGTCGTCTTCACTGTCTCATAATATGGCGAAGAGAGCCATCAAGTCCTTGGTGATGGGGTGAAAAAATTGGTTGTTTTCTCAAAGTTTTGAAGGTGCCAAAGCGACAGGGACTGGACCCAGAAAACTAATATTAGCTATCTTCTAGACCATGAAAAGTCAACACTTTACTGTACAAAATTTATAATTGTCATAAGGACAACCAGCCTGACTAAGCGAACGTGTGATTCCAAAGGCTTCCAATATTTCATCAATTAACTGATTATCAAACTCTTTGCCACGATCTGAATGGAACATTTTGACTTTGGTCAGGGCTTAAGGGATGCTTTGTATGGCTTGCTTAACGAGTTCAGCGGTCTTGTGCCAACCAAGAGACAGGCCGATGATTTCACGGTTGTATAGGTCAATGATGAGGCAAACATAAGCCCAACGATTGCCTACACGAACATAGGTTAAGTCAGTGACTAAGGCTTGTAGTGGTCTTTCTTGCTTAAATTGCCTGTCTAAGTAGTTGGGAATAGGGGCTTCATTCTTGCATCTGGAATGTGGTTTGAAGGTGGCTTTCTGATAAACAGAAACCAAATTGAGTCGCTTCATAATGCGTCGAATCCGACGACGTGAAAGTGTGATACCTTCGTTATTCAAGCATATTTTGATTTTTCTGGATCCGTATCTGGCCTTACTTTCGAGAAAAATAGCTTTGATATTTTCTTCAAGTTCCGCTTCAGATACTGGCTCTACAGCTTTGTAATAATAGCTAGAACGAGGAATGTTCAACCAACGACACATCTTTGAAATGCTGTATTTATCCTTATTAGCAGTGATTATTTCCCTTTTTGTGCCATAATCACCGCCGCTTGCTTTAGGATATCTAATTGCATTTCAAGTTCTTTATTGCGTTTCCTGAGTTCAATCAGCTCCCGCTGTTCATCTGTTAGATTATCAACAGACTTGAATGAACCTGTTGTTTTGGCTTGTCTAACCCACTTATCGAAGGTGAAAGGGGTTAGCTCATATTCCTTGATGAGACTGCTACGCTTTCTACCAGCATTGTAAAGGTCAACAATTTGTTGCTTAAAATCATCGTGAAGTGACGACGTACTTTTCTAGACATAGTTTTTCTCCTGTTTTTCTTAAGTGCAGAACACTTTATAAGACTGTCTAGTTTAGTGTAACCTATTCAAAGCCAGAGTCATAAGCATAGTTATTCAAACTGCTTGGAATTCCTTAGTAGTTTAATGATGATTACAAGGGAAATAAATACCTCTAGAATATATACACCTATCAATACAACGGGCAAAAATTCAACGTCTGCAAGACTATTGCTGAGTAATATGTAATCCCATGATGAATGGAAAATTATAGGAAACAGTATATTTCGTGTATCCAAATACATAGCTCCTAAAAATACTCCCATAACAAAGGTTGAGCCAAGCTGTCCAATTAGCTCGGAAACTGACAGACCTCCTATAACATTTAATAAATGTAATGTACAAAACAGTATTGAGGACAGCAGTATGGCAATAAGGGGATTCATCTTCTTCGCCATTGCACCAAGCAATATTCCCCTGTACATGACCTCTTCGGCTATTCCAATCAAAGCAGTATCTATTATCAATATAAGAAATACTAAATCAGGGCTAAATCCTCTGACAATTGAATATAGTCCAAAACCGACAACAGGTATGAATAAAAGTGCTGAAAATACATAGCCAGGCTTGCGTTCTGAGTACAAGGTTAATTCCTTTTTATTTTTTATACCGTGGTACAAAACTAATACCGCCAATAAAATCATGAACGGCAAAAATTTTCTGCTAAACTCCGTTGAATTATATGGAGTGTTTAAGAACTGATTACAAACAAAAAGTCCTACTCCCATTATAATCATATACGCTGATAATAAAATATAGTTTTTTTTCATATACAACCTCTTCCCTTTAGTCGATTAAAAAGTCCTCCAAGTGTTTGCTTGATGTCTCCATCATTTTAACAAGCGTATTATTGACAATAGTTTCTTTGTTGCAGACTACGCGACCCCACATACTGAGCGAGTGTGCTGATTTCCTTCGCCAACTTTGTCCGGGTTACTCCAACTTCAATAAACTATGTTTTCACATCAAGTTCTATATTGTATTTCAGCAAGTCTGGCTCGTTTTCATTTTTTTAATAAATATGATAGCTTATTATACCATCATTTGCCTCTTATTTCCACACAAACAACGCTATTAACAATATACTTTAGATTTCTGTAAAGTGGTAAAGAAAGTGTGTATACGGAGCTGCAAGAAGTGACTCTTGTAGACAGTAAGACAAAACAGGAAATTACACTGGAATGATTTGCAGTAATAGCACCGCTAGTAAACAGAAATTACAATTTACAGAAGAGTCATTCGTAGTTCGGCTTCGATGAATGTTTCACCATGCACATGAGCCACGATACCATAACAGCAAAGAGTCTGCATAATATATCGCAGTTGGTTCTCTGGATGATGTTCTCTATGAACTTGGGGCCATTACTTTTAAATTTATTCCACAAATATTCCTTAATTTGAGTGTATATCTAATGTTGTTTTTGCTTTAAAAACTTCTTGTATGCCTCCTCTATTGACATTAGATAACATAACATTTTTGCTAGTAATATTAGGTTGAGCCAATGTCAATACAGTCGTCTCAAAGTGTCTTGATAAGCTTGGAGGCCATGTTTACGGATATATAGTTACTAGCTAATTTGTTTCCAATTTTGGAGAGATCACCTCTTTGTTCAGCAGCTAAAATAGCTGCTTCAAATAATTTTTTGGTTTCAGGATTTGATAAGTCGGTTGATGCTAATTCCGCAAATGTCATTTTTGATAGGTCTTTTACTGTTTTTTTTCAATTCGTGGTCTGTCAGTAGAAGTAGCTGTTATCTCAGTCTCTACTGATATTGTAGAGGATATCGTGCTAGAAGCAGTAGCAGTAGCAACGGTATTGTTAGCTTCCTTTCTGCTTTTGCTACTGGAGTAGTCCTTTCTTGAGTTGTCTCGTTAGTGACCTTATATTCGTGTGGTACTGTGGTTACAGCGGTAGTATCAGAAGTGGCTAGGCTTGGTTCAGATGATTTTACTCGTTAAGTCTGCATAGTGTCCGAGCTGTTTGCCATTAATGAATCCAATGTTTGTCTACGGATACAGTGCCTGCACCCAAGACAAACATTGCCCCAATGATAAGATGCTGCACCAAATTTAATTTTTCTAATTGAAAACGTTAAACATTTATTCCCGTGTTATTTAGTTGGCTTCTGATGGTGCAGAAGTAAACCCCAATTTTTAAATAATGAATAGCTGACTATCAATAGTTATAGAATTAAAATGAGATTGTATACTGTTTTTACAATAATTAAAAATTTAAAATCTGTTATAATTACTATTTTATTTTGGGTGTATCAGGTCGTTTACAGAAAAAGGCTTTGTATTATTGCAACCCCTTCATTTACCTTCTTCTGTTCGAATTTATCAACCGGAAGAGAGTCGTTTTACATTAATTCAATCTTTTCCACCGGAGATGGTTCCTCCATCTTTACCAAGAATACCAGAAGCTCAGTCATTGTTATTGTAAAAAGATAGTTATTGTCACTACTTACTGATTAAGTTTAAAGAAGAAATTGTTGTAATTGAACCATTTTTTGATTTCTTAGAAGATGAAAAAGATTTAAATGGCTCTATTTTGAGTTTCTTGCTTATCTTTAAGAAATTATTTGGTAAGAGTTTTTGTATAGTGACTGTATAATGATTCGTTCAAATATGCTTTCAAATCATTTTTTGGATGATGCACTTAGAGGAAGATGAATTTGTGGATTATTCTCTGTCTTTAAATGTGCTAATAGAATGTGTCGCAATATTGTATATTTTATTAAACTTTATAATGGTTGAGTGAAGGATGGAAGCGACCGCTATAGTATTTTAAAGAGACTATTAGAATGTGTTGTGAGACTTATGAAGCTTCTACTGTAGAAATTTTACGAATGGTACGAAGCGAAGAGAAACCGTTTTAGAAGCAACGAACTATATCAGCAATCATAGTATTTCTGAGCAGAGGTTGGGAAATGCACATCATTGACAAACCCTCTTTTTGGAGAATCATCCACTAACCAAGTAGTTAGAGGCTTCTTTAGAATGAACTGAAACTATTCAAGAAAAGTGTCAATAGAAAAACTTCCAGAGGTAATTAAAACCTTGGAAGTTTTCAATATACTTTATTATTGGTCCGCTACAAAATAGTCCTATAGGTGGGAAATGGAAAGTGTTGGTTATTTTTTACCATGAATTAAATAATAATTTTTATTACCTTTATAAAGTTCTATTATTGTCCAGACTAGAGTCAAAAGTATCAAGAGAATAATAAAATAAGCTATATTATCAGCTGTATGTAGTTGTTCCTTGGTTGGATTATCTCCATAAAATGCTTCAATTTGACTAGGCAATCCCTTAATATTCAAGTAAATCAATCCAATAACAGAAATCCATCCTAATAATTTTACTAGCCAACTATTTTTAAAAACAGTCTTCATTTCCTCTTTGTTATTGGTAAATATTAATAATGGTAACATTGAGAAAGGTAAAGCAAAAGCTAGAAATACTTGAGAATTATTCAGTAAATTATTAATTGCAATATGTTCTTCTACTGTTGATTTTCCACTTACCAAAATAACACAAACTATTACTGGTATAACCGATATAAGGCGAGTCACTATTCGACGTAACCAAACAGGAACTTTCATATGTATAAATCCCTCCATAATAATTTGTCCTGTTAAAGTTCCTGTTATTGTTGAATTTTGACCAGATGCTAGCAAGGCCACCGCAAATAATACTGATAATATACCTGAACCTGCAATATGTGCTAAAACGGAATTACTCATTGCTGAAGGATTAGACAAAGCCTCAAATAAGCCAAAAAACGACGGATCTTGAACACTACCTGATTTAAAAACAGCAACCCCCATAATTAGCAATAAGGAATTAATAATAAAAGCCATTAGCAATTGGATATTAGAATCTAAAGTTGAAAAATGTATAGCCCTAGCAATATCCTTCATATCATTACGATTTACTTTCCTGCTTTGGACAACAGATGAATGTAAATAAAGATTGTGAGGCATAACAGTTGCACCAATGATTCCTAAAGCACCGGACAACGGAGTCTGACCGTTTACAACACGAGAAGTATCAAAAGCCTTTGAATTAGGAACTAATCCCTTTAAGACATCAGCCCAAACAGGATTAGACAATATTACTTGATAAGCAAAAACAAAAAAAATCACTAAAATCAATATTACTACAATTGCTTCAATTTTTCGAAAACCTATTTTAGTTAATAGCAGTAATAGTAAAACATCAAAAACAGTAATTAAAACTGCTAAACTTAAAGGAATATGAAAAAGGAGATATAAAGCTATTGCTCCTCCAATAACCTCTGCAACATCAGTTGCCATGATTGCCAGTTCAGTCAGAATCCATAAAACAATCCCAAGTGGCTTACTTGTCCTTGCACGAATAGCTTGAGCTAAATCCATCTGAGATACTATTCCTAGTTTAGCAGACATATATTGTAGTAACATCGCTATTAAGCTAGAGATTAAAATAATAGACATCAATAGATAGTGAAAATTTTGACCACCTGTAATAGAAGTTGACCAATTCCCAGGATCCATATATCCTACAGCTACTAAAGCTCCTGGACCAGAGTAAGCAAATAAGGTTTTCAAGAAACCCATGTTCTTAGGAACTTCTATTGTCCCATTTATTTCTTCTAGAGAGGGACCATTCGCATATTCTAGAAAACTATGTTTATTATTTTTCATTACAGTAAACCTTTCTTTTTTAAGCATAGCTAATCTTATGATTAATGTAACTTAGTTTTATTTATAAATAATTTTTCCAAATTGATTAATCTTTCCGTCTTGAATTTTAAATGTAAACGGTCTTCATCTGTTAAATTTTCCTGCATAAGCTCGACTACTTTAAGAATAAGATACTTCCACAAAATACAAGGCTTCATTTTGACAAACAGTTGCATTCTGTAACTCATGCTCAACAAGAATTATACTTGCCGTATTTTGTATCTCCTGTATCTTTTTCTACTTGTAATGATGAAACTAATTGAATAACTGAATCGAGCACGAATCCCTTTATATCTCCAGTAAGGTCAAGCGAGTAGATGAGACAACTATCCAGAATCAGTTCAAACAGATTTATCGTGCTGCAAATTCACAGGAGGCTATTAAATTATTAGAGCAATTTGTTTCTGAGTGGAAACCTCGTTATAATAAAGTCATGTCGTCACTTGAAACGACAGAGAATCTTTTTACATTCTCCCCACTTCCATACCTAGCCTATACTATACAAACTTGATTGAATCACTCAATAAGGAAATTAAGCGACAAAATAAGAAGAGGACGGTTTTCCCAAATGAAGAAGCCTTAGAACGGTGCCTTGTAAGCATTTTTGAGGACTATAATATTAAGTTTGGAGCTCGTATTCATAAAGGATTTGAAGCATGCTTTGACACACTTGGTGGCTAATCTGACTAATATTAAGAAATTCTACTATTGTGTTTACACAAAATTATTGATAGTACCAAAACTAGCTTGAGGGTTAGAGATATTGGTAAAAGAATTGAATGCCATGAAAACGTAGAAATAGATGATCTGTTTTAAAGTTTAAAATATTGGACTACATGCTACTGGTTTCGTATTAAGTTTATCTACTTTGCTATCTCCTCTTGAATAGTATGTAATAATTTTAATGTAATAGGGGACAGATTTTTATTTTTGTTATAAATCAAAACATACTCAGCAAATAAATATGTATCCTCAAATTTATATAGATTATAGGATTTATTTGAAGGAAGCGATGAGATAAGCGATTCAGGAATAAAAGTAGAACCCGCTCCAGCTAAAGATAGATTGATAGCAGTTGGTACGGTGCTTGTTGTTAGAATAGAATTTAGATTAATATAGTGGTTCTTATAGAAAGAACAAATAAGATTTCCTAATCCATATTCCAATGGTGTAATGATGATAGGCTCAGTTTCAAGCTTATTATAACTGTAGTGAAAATAGTTAATTTTTCCAGCTTGTTGATTAGAAAAAAGACTACTTTGTTGAGGAACTAAAAGGAAAATTTTTTCTTTATAAATAGGAATCGTAGATAATTCATTTTTAGATACTAGCGGAGACATTCCAATTGCTAAATCAATTTGCTCAAGCAAAAGCATCTTTTCGGTAATGTTTTGGTTATTTTCAATCAAATTTAAATCAATTTTGGGATTAGCGGACTGGAAATGAGGAATGAATTTAGCTAAAAAAAATGAAGCTAATCCAGAATTAATGCCTAAGAAGAGTTCTCCTTGTTGATGACTTCGTATCAGGTACATCTCATCAGTTATTTTATTTTCAAGACGGTGTATTTCTTTTAAGTAGTAAAGATAACGTTTACCTGCATAGCTTAGTTGACTCCCTGTATGATGGTTATGAATAAGCGATATATCTAGTTGTTTTTCCATTTGCTTAATAACTTTGCTGAGATAGGGCTGAGAAATAAATAGATGTTTAGCTGCTTTCGTTAGTGACTCACAAGAATCAATAGCCTCTAAGAAGTTAATTTTTTGTAACGTTTCCATGAGTGAATACCTGACTTTCTATATTTATGAAAATGTAGCCTGTTTATTGTTACGCTAGTTCATATCTAGTTACCCATTACCAATTAGTTATGGTAATTAGTAGTGGGTGTGAGGTCTAAAAGGTACATTCTTTATTTATTATAGCATAGCTGGTAAAATAAGCCGGAGTTCTAGGCAGACTTTACATAGACATGATAAGACTAAATAACTTTTTAGTTATATGTTCTTTTTTTTTTAAATCTTTGAAGATTATGAAACGAAGTAATAAAATAGTTACCATCAGTAAATTGCTATAAAATTAATAAGGAGATATATTTTCATGGAAAACCATATGAGTTACAAAGGGACCAATAAATTATTGGTTGGGATTGTTTTAGCGGTTTTATCGTTTTGGTTATTTGCACAATCTATTTTAAATATGGCACCTGATGTACAAGCGGATTTGGGAGTGCCCTCCTCAGTGATGGAGACAGGGATATCACTAACAGCTTTATTTTCGGGTTTATTTATTGTCGTTGCTGGAGGCTTGGCGGATAAATTAGGGCGGGTGAGATTTACCTATTTTGGTCTTTTATTAAACATTGTGGGTTCGTTTTGTCTAATCTTTTCATCAGGAGCCATTTTATTTATCTTAGGAAGAATTTGTCAAGGATTAGCAGCTGCTTTTATTATGCCCGCTACGATGTCATTAGTGAAAACTTATTACGATGGCAAAGAAAGACAACGAGCCGTTAGTTTTTGGTCAATTGGTTCATGGGGTGGTTCAGGGCTCTGCTCTTTTCTTGGAGGTGCTATTGCCAGCACTTTAGGTTGGAGATATGTTTTTGTATTTTCAATCCTTGCTTCATTAATGAGCTTTATCTGCTTGTGGGGAACTCCAGAAAGCAAAGTGGAAACTAAGAAAAGTCGGTTTGATTTAGTGGGGCTGGTTCTTTTCATTGTAAGTATGCTTGCTTTAAATATCGGAATTGCTAGTGCTCAGGAAAGAGGCCTGTTCTCTGTTGTTACGATAGGTTTATTTTTATTGATGCTTGCGGGCTTATGTCTTTTTTATAAAGTAGAACATTCAAAAGAGAATGCATTTATTGATTTCCAGTTGTTTCAAAATCGTAAATACCTTGGAGCAACACTTTCAAACTTTTTATTAAATGCAGTAGCTGGAACCCTTATCGTGGTTAATACCTATATGCAACTAGGAAGAGGCTTATCAGCTCAAGTAGCAGGAGAGTTATCATTAGGTTACTTGGCTTGTATTTTGGTGACCATTCGTATCGGCGAGAGATTACTCCAACAATTCGGAGCAAGAAAACCGATGGTTATGGGAACGATTATGACATTTTTAGGGATTTCATTGATGATGTTCGTCAACATATCAGGGCCAATGTATCTTGTTATGGTATTTCTAGGCTATGCTATTTATGGTATCGGACTAGGAATTTATGCGACACCATCTACAGATGCTGCTATCGCAACTATACCTAATGAAAAAGTTGGTTCTGCTTCTGGGATTTATAAAATGGCTAGCTCTCTAGGTGGTGCTATAGGTGTCGCTATTTCAATTGCTCTATTCTATGCTTTCTCAGGGAAAAATCATTACGATATTGGCTTGCTATGGGGGTTAGCTGTAAACCTTGTTTTCTGTATACTGGCGTTTGTCTCAATTATGTTTGTTATGCCAAGAAAAAATAATTAGTAGAAGACCTAACTAGTAGAATAGTGATATAATAAAATTATTGAGCTACTATGATTACGGTCGGATACTTTATGCTCAAGGATCGTTGTATTCTAGTCTTTGCTAGTATTTTTAGGAATCTTGTCTGATTAGTAAAGAACTGTCTGTTGTAGTAAAGTATTTCGATTATAAAGATAGATGCTCAGAACAAGTGGGAGGAGGACCCTATTTAATGGATAAACAAACTTATATCAATATGTTGCAAGATGTCATTCAGATTAAATCTGAAAATGGAAATGAAGAAGCAGTTGCCAAGTACTATCAGAATATCCTAAAGAACCATGGAATTGACTCCAAATTGATTCCTTATAGTGAAGGAAGAAGTAGCTTAGTTGCTGAAATAACGAATGGAGAAGGGAGAGTATTAGCCCTATCTGGTCATATGGATGTCGTTAGTTCTGGTGATGAATCCCAATGGACGCACCCGCCTTTTTCGGGAGATATTGAGGATGGGCTTATCTGGGGACGTGGTGCTTCGGATATGAAATCAGGATTGACAGCTCTTGTAATTGCTTTTATTAATTTGAAAGAGAGCGGTCAGTTTAAAGGGACAATTAGACTATTGGCTACGGTTGGTGAGGAAGTGGGGGAACTAGGCTCGACCCAGTTAACCAATCTTGGATATTTAGACGATGTTGATGCAGTCTTGATTGGAGAACCCTGCAATATTGGGGTTGTTCATGCACATAAAGGCTCTCTAAATTATAAGGTAGTCTCTAGAGGTGTTGCAGCCCACTCCTCTACTCCAGATTTAGGAGAAAATGCTATTGATCATCTGCTTACAGCAATGACGATGATCTCAGAACGCATTACTCAACAAGCAGAGGAAATCGAAAATCCTGTTCTTGGAAAAACATTTCATAATATCACCTTGCTATCAGGAGGTAGTCAAATTAATTCGATTCCTGATCAAGCAATGTTTGAGGCCAATGTCAGAACTATTCCAGAATATGATAATGCGATTGTCATGGCAACAGTAGAGGCCGTATTAGATGAACTCAATCAAACAAAAGGCGTGGATTTGGAGGCTGTGATAACAGCTGATCAACCGCCAGTAGAAGCAGCACCAGACTCACAGTTGGTTCTGACCATTCTCCAAGTGGCGAATAGTCATGATTCCCTCAAACCTCAGTTTCTGATTCAACAAATGAATGATGTTCTTGGAAAGAACATGCTTTCAGAAGATATGGCTTCTTCTAATCTTGATAGTGTGAAACCAATGGTTGTATCCGGTACAACTGATGCCGCCCAGTTTGTACGCGCAAATGCCAATTTAGAAGTGGCTGTTTATGGACCTGGAATGCCGAGCTTAAACCATAAGATTGACGAGCGACTACCACTATCACAATATTTAGACTTTATTGAAGTCTATCAAGAAGTGATTCATCAATATCTGCAATAAGTCATCACCTATAGATTTTTATAAGATGAATAAGTAAAGGAGAAATACATGAGTATTCAAAACATTTTATCATCTATCGAAACCATTAAAGATTGGCAAGAAGAAACCTATAAATATCTACATAGTCATCCCGAGCTATCTATGCAAGAAACACACACCGCTCAGTTTATCTATGATACCTTAGTGTCTTATGGTTATGAAACGCAAAAAATTGGTGGAGGGGTTGTTGGTGTTTTAAAAAATGGTGAAGGTAAGAAAGTCCTCTTTCGAGCAGATATTGATGCTCTTCCTGTCAAGGAAGAAACGGGATTGCCCTATGCTTCGACAGTGACGATGAAGGATTTAGATGGAAATCTTGTTCCTGTGATGCATGCCTGTGGTCATGATGTCCACATTGTAGCTGGATTAGGAGCCGCTTGGGCTATGGCGCAACATCAAACAGAATGGACAGGAACTTACATTGCTTTGTTCCAACCAGGAGAAGAGATTGCAGCTGGAGCTAAGTCGATGATTGAGGATGGTCTCTTTTCCAAAATTCCTAAACCAGATCTGGCACTAGCACAGCATGTGTTAACAGAACCGTGTTCAGGTCATGTGGGTGTCAAAGAAGAGGCCTTTTTATCCAGTGCAGCTTCTGTTAAAGTAACCGTTTATGGAAAAGGTGCACATGGTTCAATGCCCCACCTTAGCATTGACCCGGTAGTGATTGCCTCTTCTATCGTCTTGAAGTTGCAAACTATTGTATCCAGAGAAATCGATCCCTTCCAATTTTCAGTGGTGTCGGTGGGTTCTTTCCAGTCTGGCTTAAAAGCGAATATCATCCCAGATACAGCTACCTTGCTGTTGAATATTCGTACTTATGATGAGGGCATTCAAGAACATATTATTAATGCCATTAAACGTATAGTAACCGCAGAATGTATGGCTGGAGGTTGTGAAAAAGATCCAGAGGTAGAGGTTTATGACACCTATCCGTTAACAGATAACGATCCACAAATCAGTCAAAAAGTTAAACAAGCTTTTATGACAAACCTTGGTGAAGATCGTGTTGCAACTCACTACCATGCGATGACAGCTTCTGAAGATTTTTCTTATATCCCACGTGCTCTAGGGATCCCTTATCTATACTGGGGATTTGGCGGTTTTGTGGAGGGACAAGAAGTCTATGCCAATCATAATCCAAAATTTGCTCCTGCTATCCATCCAACTCTTGAGACAGGTACGCAAGCAGCGTTGATAGCTGTATTAACTTATCTTGGAAAGTAATTGCTCTATTCTATTCTTAACAATAATAAAAAATGGAGATTATTAATCTATGAAACAAAAATATATAAATGCTAATGTTTATAGGTATGACAAAGCAACAGAATTTATTGTCGAGAACGGTCGTTTTTCAGCTATCGGGACAGACTTAGGTCATGCTGATGAAATCATTGATGTTAAAGGGAAGCTTATCCTACCACCCTATGTTGATCCTCACTTACACTTGGATTATTATTTTACCGGTCAGACAGATAAGGCTGAAAACAAAACTGGCACCTTATTCGAAGCTATTGATATTTGGAATGACTTTAAAAAAGGCACAACCAAAGAGGAAATGAAAGCCAGAATGCGTCAAGCTATTAAGGATGTTATGAGTTATGGTACGCAATATATCCGTGCTCAGACGGACTGTACAGATCCTAATCTAACAGGAATCAAAGCAGCACTTGAATTACGAGAAGAACTAAAAGACAAAGTGACGATTCAGGTTGTCGCCTTTCCACAAAATGGGATGTATTCTTATGAAGCTGAAGGAAAAACAGGTCGCGATTTAGTAGAAGAAGCACTTCAGCTTGGAGCAGACTGTGTTGGTGGGATTCCCCATAATGAGTGGGCAAGAAGTATTGGAGAAGATTCCATAAAAGAAATCGTTCGTTTGGCTCTAAAATATGATAAATACATTGATGTTCATTGTGATGAAACGGATGATACACAAGCGAGATTTTTAGAATTATTAAATGCAGAAGTGTTGAAACAAAATTACGGTGCTCGTACAACAGCGAGTCATACTTGCTCTTTTGGTTCAGTTAATGATGCCTATGCCTTTCGAATGATGGGACTCTTTAAGAAGTCTGGTATTCATTTTATCTCTTGTCCAACCGAAAATGCTTTCTTACAAGGCCGTCAAGATAGTTATCCAAAACGTCGAGGGCTAACTCGAGTCTTAGAGTTTGTAGACCAAAAGATAAACGTTGCATTCGCACAAGATTCGATTGTCGATTTATGGTATCCAGCTGGAAATGGGAATATGATGAATATCTTGGACAATGGTATTCATTTAGCTCAACTCATGCGAAAAGATGATTTTGATAAAAACTTTGATCTCGTGACCTATAATGGAGCGAAGTTAATGGGGCTTGAAAAAGAATATGGGCTAGAGATTGGAAAGCCAGCTAATTTTATCGTTTTAGATGCCCCAAGTGTTTTTGAGGCGCAACGTAATCGTGTGGAGTGTTTAGCTTCTATTCGCAATGGTTTTTATTTATTTAAAAAAGCAGAACGTAGTCACGAGATAGGATTAGATATCTAGTCAATAACTGTTTGTTCAGTATACATTATAATATTACGGAGACATCCTTTAGACTGGATACCTTCGTTTATATATTCATAAGTATGATTGAATCCGAGAGACCATCGTTTTAAGGAGAGTGTCTATACCTCATATAAAGCTCATAGTAGAGATGTTCGGTAAGTAGTGAATTCAGGATTTGTATATCAGTTGAAGAGATAAAGGAGAAAATAAGATCTGTTTAATTTAGAGTACTGATGAATCAGAATGAAGGTGATTGTTTGCGAACATACGAAGATAAAGAAGAACTAAAAGCTGAAATAGAGAAAACATTTGAGAAATATATTTCAGAATTTGCTAATATCCCAGAAAGCCTGAAAGATAAGAGAATTGCCGAAGTTGATAGAACTCCAGCAGAAAACCTTTCATATCAGGTTGGATGGACAAGTTTGCTTCTTAAGTGGGAAGGAGACGAAAGAAAAGGGCTTCAAGTAAAAACACCATCGGATGAATTTAAATGGAATCAACTGGGTGAATTATATCAGTGGTTCACGGATACCTACGCTCATTTATCTCTGCAAGAGTTGAAAGCAAAATTAAATGAAAATATTAATTCGATATATGCAATGATTGATTCGTTGAGTGAGGAAGAATTATTTGAACCACATATGAGAAAATGGGCTGATGAAGCGACTAAAACAGCAACTTGGGAAGTGTATAAGTTTATTCATGTAAATACTGTTGCACCCTTTGGAACTTTTCGAACTAAAATCAGAAAATGGAAAAAAATAGTATTATAAAGTATATTTTTTAACTTTAAAAATTCCATATTATAATATTAGACAGATGTTCGATAAGTATAGTCTTTTGAATTAACTTTGATACATCGTCACTTTCGACTTGCCGTACTCAAGTACTGTCCGCGTCTCAGTTCCTTGTCTGAAAGTTAATTCATTTGACTATAATGAATTTAGGGTTTTTATAGTAGTTGAAGAGGTTAGATAGACAATCTAACCTCCCTTTTAATAAAGAAAGGAGAATGAGATTAATTTGCAAAATATTTTTAGAACAAAAGAAATAGAGGATGCTCAACTCAGAGTTATCACCATCACCATTATTGCTTTTATTATAATGTTATTGGGTTATTGGAGTGACAATTTTAAAATTTCTTCTTTTGCCACTTTGGGATTATTTACGCTTTTTTATTATCGAAATATTCCGATGTTTTCCTTGGTGGTACGCCTAGCTATTATCGGTTTGACTTTACTATTAGCATTCTTACTTGGTTTGCTATCATCTTTCTTGCCTTGGACGACTGCTATAGTCGTTGCAGCCGTTGCTTTTTTTAGCAGAGTCTTGACGAGGTTATACGACATTTCAAAACCAGGAGTACTCTTTTATGCTATGTTGAGCGCTATGGGAGGTAGTACGACGGTTTCGGTTGACAAACTCCCTGTTTTAATTCTATTTTTCTTGATGGGTGTAGCATTTAGTGTTGTTGGCGGAATCATCATTAAATCTTTTGACTCACGACCTGAAACTCCGCTAATGCTTAAGTCATTAAAAAGACGCTTTTATAATGATCCAATTGTCATTATAGATGGCGTTTTCTATAGTGGAGCCTTATTTATTTCTGTTTATTTGAGTCAAGGGTTAAAGTTGCAAAATCCCTACTGGGTCACATTAGCATGTGCCTCTATCCTGCTAGGAGAAAACTTGAGAGCCATTCGTGAAAGACACTTACAATATACATTTGGGGCGATAGCAGGATTAATTTTGTCCAGTTTGATCTTTTATTTTCCTTTTAATCGATTACAGATAGTAATTCTTGTTACACTCTTTTATGCCTTATCACAGTATTTTGTTGTCAGAAATTATGCCGTCGCCAATATATTTACAAATCCCTTAGCAATATTGCTTTCTATGATAGCTAAGGGAGGTCAATTATCTAGTCTCATTCAAAACCGATTACTAGGAATTCTGATAGGCGGCTTTCTTGGTTTAGCGGTGGCTTATATAATGACGGTAGCTTTGGACCATTATATCACCTTAATTCAAGAGAAAAGAGATGAAGGATAGAGGTCGTATTATTGTGTCGTACAGAAAACTGTTGTCATTTCAATAGTTGT
>NZ_JBINIY010000011.1:0-55909 GCF_043656315.1 Streptococcus hepaticus | reverse complement strand
TCAACTCTTCTCTGTACAATGTAACCAATCGGTGAGGTCATCTCGTGGTGCAAGGGAACATTGTGAACATACCGATAATGAAGAAGGAGTTCTTTTAGCTGTTGTCCTGCTTCTTCATTGTATTTTGTTAATTCAGAATCGTTGTAATCAATACTGAAACTTGGATTTACTTTTCCTAATCCTAATTGATAAGATAGGAAGGCAAAATAATAAGGTGTCTTTTCATAAACACGTCGATCTGTTTTCTTAGCCATTTCAAGCATGGTCTTAGCAGATGGATAATGATACAACAAGGCGTTACGTTGCTCATCATGTAACCGAGCCAACTCCTCATATTTACTGTCCAGATAAACAGAATAGTCATCCAGCTTTTTAGCTTGTTTTGACTTATGACTCTTTTTATCCGAAAAATAAGAATGGACAGATGTAAAAATCGTGATGACAGACATCCACATCATCATAAATATCATACCACCACCTGCTGACATAAAATACATGATGGTGGTAAATCCAATCATCGCGATTGGGATAATCAATAATTTTAACAGGGATTGTTTTGATAATTCTTCGTCCGTCGGAGCAGAAGCAATGCCGACCTTCCCATCTGGTTCACGCAAGATGATGCGAGGAGAACGATGAAATTCACTTGCCCGATCTTCTTCTCTTTCTACTTCATCCAACTGTATGAGCTCAGTCACGAAGGGGGCAAACTAGCAATTTCTAATAACTGGCCTCTTAAAATCAGCTGATCGTTCTGTCTCAAAGAAACCGCTCCCTCCCTTTTCACACCATTGATGTAAGATGTCGGTTTTACAATCCTAAAATAAGTCGCACCTCCAGCTGTTGCAACTAACAGACTAGACATGAGTACTAATAATTTTCTGTTCATTCCTACCATATTCCTCCTAGTAAACAAAAAATGAAGCTGGGAAACTCCCCAACTTCATTAAATCATTAATTTAGACCAAAGCTGCGAGAAAGGTCTTGGTCATTTTGTTGCATTGCTTGAGCAGTTTTATCAAGTTGTGTATTGATTTGTTGCATCAACTCTGCAAAATTTTGAACTTTTGGTTTCAGCTCATTAAACTGATTATCAAAACCTTGGAAAGCTACACCTTCCCATTCAGAACGAAGGGGATCTTACAATCTTTGTAAGTTATTTAAAATTGTTGTAATGTCGTTAGATCCTTTTCCATACTCACGCGCTCGAGATTGAAGGGTTTCAGGTGATACTCAGATTTGTGACATAAGCTGTCTCCTTTAAGTTTTATTTCAGTCTCTTCCTCTGTAAACACACTCTCAATCCATGGCCTTCAATCCCAAGACCAGGTCACGGATTTGGGCAGCCAGTTCAAAGTCAAGCAACTCGACGGCTTCCTGCATTTGTTTTTGGAGTTTTTTGATAGCTTCCTTGCGCTCGGATTTGTTGAGAGCTGAGTAGTCCACCACTTCTTCTTCGCTGTCCTTGCTTGCTGCCTTGGTAACAGAGATGAGGTCCCGAATTTCCTTTTTAATGGTTTGTGGAACAATGCCGTGCTCCGCATTATAGGCCATCTGAATTTCCCGACGGCGAGCCGTCTCATCCATGGCACGACGCATAGAATCAGTAATCTTGTCCGCATACATAATCACATGTCCCTCACTGTTGCGAGCTGCCCGACCAATGGTCTGGATAAGGCCACGTTCATTTCGCAGGAAACCTTCCTTGTCAGCGTCCAAAATGGCAACCAGAGAAACTTCTGGCACATCAATGCCCTCACGCAACAAGTTAATCCCAATTAAGACATCAAAGACACCCAAGCGCAGGTCGCGGATAATCTCGGTCCGCTCCAAGGTCTTGATATCGCTGTGCATATACTTGACCTTGATCCCCATTTCTTTGAGGTAGTCGGTCAAGTCCTCAGCCATTTTCTTGGTCAGAGTCGTAATAAAGGTCCGCTCACCCTTGAGGCTCCGTTCCGTAATCTCACCCAGCAAATCATCCATTTGTCCCATAGTCGGACGAACTTCCACTTCAGGATCCAAAAGACCTGTTGGGCGGATAATCTGCTCAATGACAGTGTCTGTTTGCTCATTTTCATAGTCGCCCGGAGTCGCTGATACATAGACAATCTGGTGGACATGGCTTTCAAATTCTTCACGGCGCAGCGGACGATTGTCCAAGGCTGACGGTAGGCGGAAACCGTAGTTGACTAGCATTTCCTTGCGGGCTCGATCTCCATTGTACATGCCCTTAATCTGTCCCATGGTCATGTGGCTCTCGTCAATCATAATAAGGAAATCTTCTGGGAAGAAGTCCAGAAGGGTATAAGGTGGTTCTCCTTCAGAACGTCCATCCATGTGACGAGAATAGTTTTCAACTCCATTGGTGTAGCCCATCTCACGCAGCATTTCCACATCATACTCTGTTCTTTGGCGAATGCGCTGCGCTTCAATCAACTTACCTTCTGACTCAAAAAGTTTGACCTGCTCTTCCATTTCCGTCACAATCTTCTGAATGGCGGCTTCCATATGCTCATCATTGGTCATGAAGTGGGTAGCAGGGAAGAGAACCAAGTGCTCTACTTCACCAAGATTTTTTCCTGTCAGACTTTCAATTTCACGGATACGGTCGATTTCATCGCCAAAAAACTCCACACGAAAGGCGTGTTCGTCACGAGAAGCTGGGAAGATTTCCACTACATCTCCTCGAACACGGAAACGTCCACGCTGGAAGTCAATGTCATTGCGCTCAAACTGAATATCGACCAGTTGGTTGAGCAATTGGTCTCGAGAAATTTCCTGACCTGGACGAAGACTGACTGCTGAATCCGCATATTCTTTCGGAGAACCCAAACCGTAGATACAAGAAACAGAAGCTACCACGATCACATCATTGCGTTCTAACAAGGACGAGGTCGCCGAATGGCGCAATTTGTCAATCTCATCATTGACCGAACTATCTTTTTCGATATAGGTATCTGACGATGGCACATAGGCTTCTGGCTGGTAGTAATCGTAGTAGGATACAAAGTACTCTACCGCATTGTCAGGGAAAAATTCCTTGAACTCACCATAAAGCTGACCTGCCAAAGTTTTATTGTGGGCGATGACTAGGGTTGGTTTATTGACCTTGCTGATAACCTGACTCATGGTATAGGTCTTACCTGTCCCTGTTGCTCCAAGGAGGATTTGCGCCTTCTCTCCGCCCTCAATATTGTCCACCAACTGGGCAATAGCTTGAGGTTGGTCGCCTGATGGTTCATATTTTGACACCAGCTTGAAAGGCTGGTCTGTTCGTCTATCAATCATAATGTTCCTCTTTATTCTTGCATATCATTAGCACTATTGTACCACAGGGGTTGAATAATTAAAAAAATCGGCTATGAAAACCGATTTCCTTTCTATATTATAAACTAGATTTTTCCTTTTTTAATGCCCTCCACAAATAAAGAATGGCTAGAAGTTCAACAAGGCAGGAAAATAAACTGCCTTCCGTCCCAAAGCCACCGCCGGAAATCCATTCGGGACTGCTTGTATTGACCGCAAAATGCAAAATGCTCTTTCCAGTTTCACCACCACTGACGGCGATTCCGTAAAGATTACCTTGGGTGAAATTCCAAGCAGCATGCAGAGCAGCCACACCCCAGATATTGTCTGTTTTCAACATATAGAGCGCCATCATGATACCAGATAATATCAAACCCACTAGCGACAAAAGAGTAACATGGCTATTTCCCAAATGCATGAAACCAAATACAGAACTAGACACCCCTATAGCTACTGCCAAATTGGTTCGACGATAGATTAAGGGAAGCAACCAACCACGTGTCAGAAGTTCCTCGGTCCCTCCTTGAATAAACCACAAAGGAACAAGAGACAAGACAAATCCTAGGCTAGCAGCGCTAACATCAACACCAGTAAAGGTCAAGCCACCAAAAGCAAATGATAGGAGCATTGCTGCTGAAAACAGACCAGTCCCGACTAGCCAGCCCATGCCGATTTCTTTCAGAAGCCCTCTCTTCATCTTGAAAAATCCTAGGCTAGATAGTGGACGACCTTCCACAAATTTGACCCAGAGCATGAGTCCTGCTGCCACGAAGGCAAAAAGAATCAACTGGACATGAGGGCTGGATAAAATCCCCATAAGATCTAGGCCATTTACAATCTCTGCTGTTACCAAAACTACTGACAAAATCCCTATCAGAATTCCTCCAACCATATTTCCAGCCATAAAGAACACTTCCACCATAAGGCAGGCTAAGATTACAAACAACCAGCTCGGTAGCCTATCATACAAGGCAGTCGGTGCAGCTAACATTTTCTTTTTCATTTTTAACCTCCTAGTTTTACATACTTTTGAATTAAACAAATAATACAACTATACAAATAAGTTGTCAATATTATTTTTCATGTTATATTTTCTAACACGCGTGATTTGCATTTGTCTGAAAATTCTGCTATACTAATAAACATATCATCAGAAGGAGATTTGAAATGAAGAAAAAATTATTTATGCTTTTGGCAACTATTCTGCCAGCATTCTTTCTTTTCACCGGTGTAAAGGCAGACGATACCATCGATATCGCATTTGATTCAACCTATGCACCATTCGAGTTCAAGGACTCAGATCAAGTATACAAAGGCTTAGACGTTGATATTATCAATGAAGTCGCAAATCGCTCAGGCTGGAAAACTAACCAAACCTTCCCTGGCTTTGATGCGGCAGTCAATGCCGTCCAATCTGGACAAGCAGATGCACTCATGGCTGGTACAACGATCACGCCTGCTCGCAAAAAGGTATTTACCTTCTCAGATCCTTACTTTGACACAAAAATTGTTGTCGCAACACGTAAATCTGACACTGTTTCTAAATACAAAGAATTGAGCGGAAAAACAGTCGGTGTTAAAAATGGAACTGCTGCCCAAGCTTTCCTTGATGAACATAAAGAAAAATACGGCTATTCTGTCAAGACATTCGACACTGGCGATACTATGTACAATAGTCTTTCTGCCGGCGCTGTCGATGCGGTTATGGATGATGAAGCCGTTATCCAGTACGCTATCCAACAAAACCAAGACTTAGCTATCAATATGGCTGGTGAAGCAATTGGTTCATTTGGATTTTCTGTCAAAAAAGGCAGTAAGTATGAGTATCTTGTAAAAGATTTCAACAAAGCCTTAGCAGCTATGAAAGAAGACGGCACTTACGATAAGATCATGAAAAAATGGTTGGGAAGTGCTGTCACAGAAAGTGCAACTAAAACTGGATACGGTTCAGCATTGAGCCTATCAGGTGATGCTATTGCAAAAGCGACTCCTGTAAAAGCTGCTTATGTCGTTGCATCCGACTCATCATTTGCCCCATTTGAATTTCAAGATGAATCTGGTAAATATGTCGGAATTGACATGGAACTCTTGAAAGCCATCGCTGAAGAGCAAGGCTTCACTATTACCATCCAAAACCCAGGTTTTGATGCAGCTCTTAACGCTGTTCAAGCTGGTCAAGCCGATGCGGTCATCGCTGGCATGTCTGTGACAGAGGAACGTCAAAAAATCTTTGATTTCTCTGACTCTTACTACACATCAAACATCTTATTAGCTGTTAAGAAAAATAGCAAGATTACTTCTTACGAAGACCTTAAGGGTTTGACTGTTGGTGCTAAAAACGGCACTGCATCTTACGCATTCTTTGAAAAAAACAAAGAGAAATATGGCTATAATTTGAAACCATTTGATGAAGCTTCATCGATGTATGACAGCTTAAATTCTGGTTCAATTGACGCCCTCATGGATGATGAAGCTGTTCTCCGTTATGCTATCCAACAAGGTCGCAACTTTGATACACCACTTGCAGGTGAAAAATCTGGTGAATATGGATTTGCTGTTAAAAAAGGAAGCAATCCTGAATTAATCCAAATGTTCAACAACGGTCTTGCTGCTCTTGTAAAATCTGGCAAATACGATGAAATTCTGAATAAATACTTCAACGATTCAAGCGATGCCGGTTCATCAAGCAAATCAAGTTCAACAGTTGACGAGTCAACTATTCTCGGACTCTTGAAAAATAACCATGGACAACTTCTCTCAGGTCTTGGTATTACAGTTGGTTTGGCCCTTCTCTCATTTGCCATTGCCATTGTCATCGGGGTTATTTTCGGTATGTTCGCTGTTAGCCCATTCAAGTCACTCCGCGTTATCTCTTCTGTTTTTGTTGATGTAGTACGTGGTGTTCCATTGATGATTGTAGCAGCCTTCATATTCTGGGGTATTCCAAACTTGATTGAATCTATGACTGGTAACCAATCCCCAATCAACGACTTCGTAGCAGGTACTATTGCCCTCTCACTCAACTCAGGTGCCTACATTGCTGAAATTGTTCGTGGTGGTATTCAAGCCGTACCAGCTGGACAAATGGAAGCTTCACGTAGTCTGGGTATTTCTTACAATACAACCATGCGTAAGATTATCTTGCCACAAGCAGCAAAGCTCATGCTCCCTAACTTTATCAACCAATTCGTTATCACTTTGAAAGATACAACAATCATCTCTGCTATTGGTTTGGTTGAACTTTTCCAAGCAGGTAAAATCATCATCGCCCGCAACTACCAATCCTTCCGTATGTATGCAATCTTGGCGATTATCTACCTTGTGGTCATTACCCTCTTGACTCGCTTGGCACGTAAACTTGAAAAAGGAGGCAAATAATGGCTCAATTAAAAATTAATGTAGAAGACTTGCACAAGGCTTACGGAAAAAATGAAGTCTTGAAAGGTATTTCTACAAAATTCTATGAAGGCGATGTGGTTTGTATCATCGGTCCTTCTGGTTCTGGTAAGTCAACCTTCCTTCGTACCATGAACTTGCTTGAAACCATTACAAGTGGTCATGTCATGGTAGACGGATTTGACTTGACAGATCCTAAGACAGATGTGGACACTTTCCGTGCCAATGTCGGCATGGTATTCCAACATTTCAACCTCTTCCCTCACATGACTGTTTTGGAAAATATCACTTTTGCTCCAATTGAACACAAACTCATGGACAAGGCTGAAGCTGAAAAAGTCGGTATGGAATTGCTAGAAAAGGTTGGTCTCGCTGACAAGCGAAACGCCATGCCAGACAGCCTCTCAGGTGGTCAAAAACAACGTGTAGCCATTGCACGCGCTCTTGCCATGAACCCTGACATCATGCTCTTTGATGAGCCAACTTCAGCCCTTGACCCAGAAATGGTCGGCGACGT
This sequence comes from Streptococcus hepaticus, assembly GCF_043656315.1. Taxonomy (NCBI): domain Bacteria; kingdom Bacillati; phylum Bacillota; class Bacilli; order Lactobacillales; family Streptococcaceae; genus Streptococcus; species Streptococcus hepaticus. Next base: position 48,687 of record NZ_JBINIY010000011.1, on the reverse strand, counting down.
TCTCAACGTTATGAAGGACTTGGCTGAGCAAGGTATGACCATGTTGATCGTAACACATGAAATGGGATTTGCCCGCAAGGTAGCTAACCGCGTTATCTTTACAGACGGCGGTGAGTTCCTAGAAGACGGCACTCCAGAACAAATTTTTGACAACCCACAACACCCACGTCTCAAGGAATTCTTAGACAAGATCTTGAATGTCTAATACACGAGAAAAAGCCCTTAATTGGGCTTTTTGATTTGTTCTAAAAATTGTATCGCTTCTTCTCGGTTGGTAAATTGATACATATCTTTGTCAGCATGACTGCTCAGTAAGGTCATAATTTGCGGACGGCTATTTTTGGGAAAATCTCTCACAAATGCTAACAAATCCTGATCCAACTCTTCTTCAATCCAAGGCATATCTGGACTAGCTTGCCCTACCCTATCTCTAATTCCAGCCAGACAAACCACAACTGGATAGTCCAGAAAAATAATAGTATCACAAGCTGCAAACCGCATTTCTAAGGTCGAACCGTAGTTCCCGTCGATAATCCACTCCTCTTGCTTCAACACACTTTCTTGTCGCTCAAAAAAGAGGTCACTAGAAACAGTCGTCTTATTTGCATTCCAATTGAGCATATCTAAGTGGAACAAAGGAAGTTTTGTAACTGCTGCTAATTTTCTAGAAAAAGTTGACTTGCCCGAACCTGGACAGCCAATCACGATCACACGTTTCATTGCTTTCCTCCGCTACCATTTTATCATCTCCCAATTGCATTTTCAATCATTTTTGCTATACTAAAACTAGAAAAAACACGGAGGTACGGTGCAGTGATCAAGTAAGTCTTTGTCATTCTCTTTGTAAAAAGGATGACTTTCTAGTAGGAAACTGTCTAGAGAGACTTATTTGTGTGCGCTGTATCTGCCGATTCATCGGTCTTTTTGTGCATGTAAGCGAACTCTACTAGACAGTAGGGTTCTTTTTACGCATCAAGGAGGCTCTTATGCTACAACTAAAACATCTTACGATGATTCAAGAAAAGGATTTGCATACTCTGGTGGAGAATTTATCTGCCACCATACAAATCGGAGACAAATTAGCTATTATTGGCGAGGAAGGCACAGGAAAATCTAGTCTCCTTCAAGTCATTTACAATCCAAACTTGGTGACAGATTATCTAAAAATCGAAGGAGAAATCATCAACCACTTCTCTTCCATGGCTTATCTTCCTCAACTATTGCCTGCTGAAGAGGCCAATAAATCTCTGTCTGACTTTATATTTGATGATCTTGATTACACTACTTTTGACTTTAATCTCCTCTATCAACTTGCTGGACAGTTGCAATTTGATAGCCAGCGCTTGGATAATCAAGAACAAACTGTCTGTCAATTATCTGGTGGCGAAAAAATCAAAATCCAACTCCTCAAAGTGCTGGCTGGGCAATCTGATTTGCTACTGCTTGATGAGCCGTCTAGCGACCTAGATATGGAGACCATTATTTGGTTAGAAGACTTCATTCAGCAGAGTCCCCTGACCATCATCTTTATCTCACACGATGAGGAATTGCTAAAGAAAACAGCCACCAAACTCATTCATCTAGAACAAATCAAGAAAGGGAGCCAAGCACGTTCTCGCTTTATTGCACAAGATTATCAAAGCTACCAAGAGGAAAGGCAGGCAGGTCTCATCAGACAAGAACAGCTGGCGCGCAAGGAAAGAGAAGAACAGGCTGACCGCCTTCAAACCCTGCATCAAACCAAATCTGCCGTCCGCGATGCGCTTGTTAAAACCAAAAATGACTCAGAAGGTCGCCTTCTTGCTAAGAAAATGAAAAATCTTCTCTCCCGAGAAAATCGTTACTTACGTGAAGCGGAACAATTTACCGAACTGCCTGATAATCCGGATACCATTGGCTTGTTTTTTGATCAAATTGATGCTCTTCCTGCGCAGAAGGTTTTACTAGATTTCTACCAAGAACCGCTCATAACAGGGCAAGAAATCTCTCTGACCATTTTAGGACAAGAAAAGTTAGCTATCACAGGACAAAACGGAGTAGGAAAAACCTTGTTATTGAAGAAAATCAAAGACAAACTGTCGCAAAATCCTCACATTTCACTGGGCTATATGCCTCAGGATTATGTAGAGGAACTAAAGCCAGATTGTTCTACACTTGAATTTCTAGCACAACAGGATAATCCTGAACGAGCACGCACACTCTTAGCCAGTATCAAATTTACCCGTCAAGAAGTGGAGCTTCCCATTTCACAACTGTCCGGTGGGCAAAAAGCAAAACTTTTTCTGGCAAAAATGGTCTATCAAAAAAATAATGTCATCATCCTAGACGAACCTAGTCGCCACTTCTCTCCGACAGCTATGCCAGAAATTTATCGCTTACTAGAAAATTTCTCAGGTTGTCTCATCACCGTTCCCCATGATCGTCATTTTATTGAAAACGTCTGTTCATCTACTTATCGGCTAACTGCAAGTAAGCTAGAAAAATTGCACTAAAAAAGAGCTTGGAATACTCCTTCCAAGCTCTCCTTGTTTTATATAAGTTAGTAGCCTACTCCCCCCAAACTGGTAGAAAAGATGGCTATCTTGCCATTGTTTTTAAGCTCCTTCAGAGAGTGGCAAAGTCAAGATAAAAATCTTCTTATAGGGCTGAACATTTTTAACTTCCAAATGGATACTTCCACCATGCATAGTGACAAAACGTTGCACGATTGCGAGTCCAAGCCCCGTTCCACTCTTATCCGATGAGCGTGCCGTATCGCCAGTAATAAATGGTTGGAAAATAGTATCAATCAATTCTTCTGCAATTTCCACACCATCATCAGCCAATATAAACTTCAGCGTATTTTCTTCGTTTCGAATACTTAGAAAAAGAGTTGTCCCTGGTGGATTATAGCGGATAAAATTACCTAGGAGATTGTCCAAAATACGGTTGTATTTCAACCTATCTAGCTCAACGAAGTAGGATTTTTCTGGAATATCTACTTCTAAATGATAGCCTTGGAGAGTCAGTTCGTCATAGCGCTGCGCTAGGTAATGACGAAGGTACTCACAAAAATCAGTTCTCTCTAATTTTAGTTTGAAATCAGGATGCTCTGCTTTACTGAATTCGTGGAAGGAATCAATCAATTCGTTTAACACGCTCGCCTTGTAATAAATGACCTGCATGTACTGGGCACGTTTACTTTCGGCGACAAGATTGTCACAAATCGCCTTGGTGTAGCCAAGAATAACTGTAATCGGTGTCTTCAAATCATGAGAAATCGCAGCCAACATTTTTTGCTTACTTCTTTCCAATTCTTGGCGCTTCATTTCGCTTTCCTGCAATTCCGAAGAAACCTTATCAAAGGTTGCAAGGATTTCCTCAAATTCTCTTGGAACATAACGGTTTTCACTCAGGCGATTCTCTCTTGAATAAGGAAACTGTTGGATTGCTTCTTGCAAAAGAGACAAAGGGCCTGCTATTTTCCGATGAATACGAATCGTAAAGAGAATAAGAATGAGAATAAAGAGAACCAACAATGAGCCGATTGCTATATAATTTTTTTGTAGAAAGGCTTCTGTCTCAGCGTCATCATCATAGGGAACAAAGAAAACAATAGTCATCTTTTTTCCTTGTTTCGTCATAAAATGATACTTATACAAATGGTAGTCCGAAAGCAATTCCTGCGTCATAATATTCAATTGGCGCTGAGTAAATTGCGTGGGCCCATTTTTGTCAGCAGATCGCAGAACTTTAAAATTTTCATCCAGTAAATAAGAAAACTCTTCCTTTTCTAGCGCAATTTCTCCTGCTAAGTATTTTCCACCAGCATCTTTATTCTTTTGTATCAAATATCTGGTATGACCTAGCTCATCTTGGTACTTTTGCGATGAATAGTAGTAATAAGCCGAGTAAGGCAACATGACATCCAATTCATCATCTGAAAAAATTTGCTCCTGGTCTGAATTACTGGTATAAACTAACCCCTTTTTTTCTTCAAAAACTTCATAGTAGCGACCATGTTGTGTGAAGGAAGTAAAAAGGGAACCCGAAAATTTTTCATCCTCAAGACTCGGTTGGATTTTTTGGATGCCTTGAACACCGACACCATGATTTAAATTCGCTAGTAGATAGACAGATCCACCTAACCACACAATGGTTCCTAATAGTATTAGAAAGGTATAAATTATAAAATGGCTTAAGAGGATTTTTATCAGGGTTGACGAAGATTTTTTAGTGGTCTTTTTCAATTTTGTATCCTATTCCACGAAGGGTCTTTATATAGAGAGGATTTTTACTATCATCTTCAATCTTATCCCGAAGATTAGAGATGTGGACAATAATTGTCGAGTCATCTCCTTCAATATACTCTCCGTTAATCATTTCATATAATTCAATTTTGGTAAAAATAGTCCCTGGTGCACTCATCAAGGTTTGAAGCAACTTGAATTCCGTAGCGGTTAATTTTATCAGCTCACCGTTTTTGGTTAGAGTTGCTCCCTTGGTATCCAAGATCAATTCACCCACTACAAGCTGTGTCAAATCAACTTCTTGAGGCGTATTTAAGGTATAGGAGCGACGCAACTGCGCCTGAACACGAGCAACAACTTCAAGTGAATTAAAGGGCTTACTAATGTAGTCATCTGCTCCAATATTGAGCCCTAAAATCTTATCTGCATCCTCTGACTTAGCTGATAAAATGATAATCGGAATCGTGCTTTCTTGACGCATCATCCGTGTGAGGGCATATCCATCTACTTTTGGCATCATGATATCAACAATGGCTAAATCAATATTTCCTTCTTTGAAGACATGATAGGCTTCCTCTCCATTTCCCGCTAAAATGACTTCAAAGGAGGAGCCTTCTAGGTATAGTTGGAGCAAGCTCGCAATATCTTTATCGTCTTCTGCAATGAGTATTCGGTGCATTCTCTGTCCCTCTTTCATGGTAATAGGATAATCTGTCTATTTGGCTTGTTTATCATTTCGTTACAAATTTAAAACAAACCTCATCTCATCTATTTTACCACTCTTCGGGCTTGGAGTGACTACCTATGTGTATGGAAAACTATTTTTTTACCCCATTTTGAAGGAGAACGGTTTGAATCAAGTGATTTTCTTCCTTAATTCGTAGGAAAAGCACATAAATATAGAACGGTGAAACAAGCATCAAGGTCCACCATGCATGACTCAAAAGGACTAAACCAAGTAACTCCGGTAAAATATTCAAGAAATAATTAGGATGTTTTACGGTCTTAAAGAGCCAATGCGGATTGTACAAATGATTCTTTGCAATCATCAATTTTACAGTCCAGATACCATCCAGAAGATGAACTACCAGATGCAACATCCACATGGCACAGCCTAATAAGACAAGACCAAGCAAGCTAATTCCATCAAAAGAACTTGTCCCAAAACAGGCTTCTAGGAAACAACCTAGATAAAAGAGAATATGTAAAATGGTAATCCATTTACTAACGGCTTGACCGTATTCAACACCACCCTCAGCTAAAATACGTGCCTCATTTCTCTTTGAAATTCGCAAGTAGTAGAGTCGAATGATGAATACAGCAATAATAATAACCAAACGATAGAGCATATTTTTTCTTTTCTAATCTCTCATAAATCTAGTTGCAGGAATCCGTACAGAAACCATCGACACACTAGCAACTACTTTTTTTGATTTTCTTAAACCAATAGAAGAGACTTGCTGCTAAACCAAGTAATCCCAAAATGGACCAAATGGCTGATGATGATTTTTCTCCTGCCTTTGGAAGTGACTGTTTAGCAGGTGCAGTGAGCATTTGTTCTGCCACACGCGCATGTTGTTGTGCCACCCCTTTCTCCGTTTTTGCTGCGAGAGAGGTTCCTTCAGTTTTCAAAAGTTCAAATGTTAGGGATGAGCGATTGACTTCTGGTGTGGAAGGAGCCTGTGCCTCATTTGCAGCTTTTGACTGGTAAACAACAGCGTACTGACTGAAATGGTTTGTTTTAAAACTAATAGTTCCGTCACCATTGTCCTGAAAGTCCAGATTTTCTAACTGATTCCCTTTAACATGATAAACGTGAGCCACTTTGGCACGTACTGAAATGATAACCGTTACTTCGCCGAACAGTTCTGCGGGATTGCCATTTTTATCCAGAGGTACAATATCGTAGCTGTCCGCATCAAATAAAGCTAAAACAGGAGCAGAAATGGCTTCCACACTGATTGACGCAACTGTTGGCATGACCTGACTATCGCCAACCACTTTAATCTTTGATACGGTATCTACAAAGGCAAGGTCTTCAACCACGTCAGCCTGATATGCTAGGCGACTCCCTATACCTTTTGTAGCATAAAGCTTATCGTAGACAACTTGCGCTTTGCTGATTTTATGAAAGGCATAAATGGTCAGCATATCTTTTTCTTTTAAGATTGTCTCACCCAAATCAAGATTGAAACGGCCTAGGCCATCTGATTCACCCTGAGCAACTAATTCACCTCTTAGGTACACTTCCATCACCGCATTTGGAACAGTATGCCCTTTCAAATAGCCATAGTCTGTCGTCAATGGATGAGATAATACAGCAGGAATTTCATCTGGTGCTACCCATTTTGGACGATGTGTTACTGGATCAATCTCATACAAATCAATGACCGTTACAGTCTTACTTGTCAGGACTTCTTTTGTCAACGGATCAATTACTTGAATAGTAATGTTTTCTCCGGAATGCAGAGTGCGTTTCAAATCTTCAAAATCCGTTCCCCAGTTTCCTAATTTATCTGCCATCAGCGTTGGAAACTTGTTACCACTATCAGAAATTAATTGGATATAGGTATTTGGAAAATAAGTACGCCCTACAAATTGAGTCCTGCGAGTATGAAGAAGCTGGAATGTTAGTGGTTCTGCTTGCGAAATGGTATTTGTATTGTCCTTGCTGTAGATATTCATACTTGCATGACGTTCAATCAGTTGATCATCTGGCAAGACTTGGCTAGATTGGTCAACTGTATCTTCGACAATTTCTTGTAGCTTACTGAAGGCATCAAATACAAAACGGTACAATTTTTGTCCAGTTGTCAGTTTGTCTAGTTTTAAGCTATAATAGCCATTTTCATCAGCATCTACTTTTGCCAAGACTGTTTTGGAAACAGCATCATAAACAAAAACTTTACCATAAGAATCTGCTCTGCCATGACTTTCTTGACCTGAGGAAAGAATAGGATTAACTTGGTGTCCTTTCTGAGAGCTTTCTAACTCATCTGCCATCTTATAGACCAAAGGACGTACCAGCACACTTTCTCCATCATTTGATACAAACTGTAGGTTGATATTCATCCCCAATTTAAATCGAACGTCGTATTTCATGAGATCAGGCGAAAGTTGAATTTCAAACGAACCATCTTCCCTGATCTTCGTTTCAGGTGCATAGTACATGTCATTAACTGTCAAGAAGACACTTCCCTGAACAGAAGTATGTCCCTTGATAACCCCTGTCCCTTCAATAATCGGCTCCACCAAAACTTGATGTCCATTTTCTGATTTGGTTAATGTCTCCTTTGGAAGCTCGTAAGCCTGAGGATGACGCGGAACTTCTACAGTTTTTTCCATAGGTTCCCCTTCCTCTTCATCATCTTCTGACTCACTCAGAATAGTCATAAGTACAGTAAAAGTTTGACCATAAGTTGCTGGTTCAGACAAAGGCAAACTAAATTGGCCATCTTCTTCCACACCTATGGGGTTATCCACTTCCAACATCACAAGACTTCCTGGAGTAGCCTTACCTGAAATAACCTGGTCACCTGCTTTTACAGGATTTACTTCCAAGTAGAGCGCTTGTTCTTCCTTGATGGGCTCAGACTCTTCTGATGGCTGTTCGACAGGTTGTTCAACTTCCTTATCATCCGCTTTCTCTACAGCTACAGGTTCCCCTGTAGGTTGCTCTAGTGATTCCAGTGATGACTCCTTCATATCTGGAGACTCATCCTCTTTGACAGGTAGGACTGCAGAAGGACTTTGTTGGCCCGGTTGAACTTGCTCTTCTGCACTGGCTACTGTTCCCAAAAATGCCGCTGCAATTGCTAAAGAGACCAAACCTGTCTTTTTCTTACGTAAACTAAAAATATTCTTTTTCATCTCTTGCTCCTCTATTTAGAATCTTAAATAAGATAACAAATTTCACCTTTGAATACAATAGTTCTTCTGCTTTCCAAAGCATTCTTAAGATATTCTTAATTTTTTATAAACAAAAAGGCTGAAATTGCTTTCAACCCTTCTTTTTATCTAAACCATTAATTCGTAATACATCTACTTTTCAGCTTCTTCTTTGGCCAATCGTTCTCTTTCCAATCGAAATTTTCGATTAGGGTTGAGCAAATTAAAGAGCTCTTCTAATTTTTCCGCATTCCAAACATCGGCTGCAGACACAAAGTTCCCATTCTTATCCTTAAAAGATATCGGTTTATCTCCCATTGCACACTCCTTTCAAAAATATCCAAGTTAACTACTAAATGGTAGTAAGATGGTTAGACTAACCGTATTAGCGGCAACTACGATGACAGTATTAACTCTGGCAAAAAACTCCCCACGTTACGACACGGAATAACATGAGCCGACAATGCTGATTTTATGCAGTTTGTAAGGTTGGTAGGAAAGGTCCTATAGGACTTTCCGTAGTTTTCTCATCACTTCAGTGATGAAAGAAAACTTCCAATGTTAATCCACAAACTCAAATTCAAACTTACCGATACGAACGATGTCTCCGTCCTTAGCTCCACGCGCACGAAGGGCTTCATCCACACCCATTCCACGCAATTGACGGGCAAATTTCATGACAGATTCGTCACGGTCAAAATTGGTCATGGTGAAGAGTTTTTCAAGTTTATCGCCTGAAAGAACCCAGCTAGCATCATCATCGCGGGTAATGTCAAACTCTGGCTCATCAGGATTGAAGCCGTAATAAACTTCCTCTTCTTGGAATTCTGACTCATCATAGAGCAAGAATTCATCTGTTTTATCTAAGAGCTCTGCTGTCGCTTCTAAGAGATTTTCCAAACCTTGATGAGCTAAACTTGAAATAGGGAAAATCATTGGCAGTTCGTCAAATTCATCGTAGTTGGCTGCCAATTTTTTCTTGAATTCTGCAAGATTTTCTTGAGATTCAGGCATATCCATCTTGTTGGCAACAATGATTTGTGGACGTTCCATGAGGCGAAGATTGTAGGTTTCTAGTTCGTTATTAATAGAAACATAATCTTCATAAGGATTACGACCTTCACTAGCTGACATGTCAATAACATGCAAAATAACCCGTGTCCGCTCGATATGACGGAGGAATTGTGTTCCAAGACCGACACCTTGACTAGCTCCTTCAATCAAGCCTGGGAGGTCAGCGACAGCAAAGGATTCACCTGACTTCGTGCGGACCATCCCCAGATTTGGCACAATCGTGGTGAAATGGTAGGCGCCAATTTTTGGTTTTGCTGATGTGATAACGCTAAGCAGAGTTGATTTCCCAACAGATGGAAATCCAACCAAACCAACATCGGCAAGGACTTTCAATTCTAACTCCAAGTTGCGTTCTTCACCTGGTTCACCATTTTCAGAAATCTCTGGTGCGGGATTTTTAGGCGTTGCAAAACGGATATTGCCACGACCGCCACGGCCACCTTTGGCGATCACAAATTCTTGCCCGTTTTCAACCAAGTCAGTAATAATCTTGCCTGTATCGGCATCACGAACAGTGGTTCCTTGAGGCACGCGCACAATCAAATCATCTGAACCACGACCGTGCATACCTTTGGTCATCCCCTTTTCACCGGCTTCAGCCTTAAAAACACGGTTGTAACGGAAATCCATGAGGGTCCGCAAGCCTTCGTCTACACGAAAGATAACTGAGCCACCTTTACCGCCATCACCGCCCCAAGGACCGCCATTTGGCACATATTTTTCACGACGGAAGGCCACCATCCCGTCGCCTCCCTTGCCTGCCTTGACCTTGATTTTGGCAGTATCTAAAAACATACTCATATTTTACCTATCTTTCCTAAAAAAGAGTGGTCTTTTGCCTTGAAAGGCAACTGCCACTCCCATATTTTTTCTATAAAACGATTACTTTAGAGAATCGCACTGATTGCTGGGAGGAGTAATCCTGCGACGGTCGCGATGACCATCAAAATGACGATGACCATGGTTACTTTTTCAAATCTTGTTTTTTTGTGTTTTTCTTCTCCGAAAGCCATAGCTTCTCCTTTTATCACTAAATCATTTTCTCTCTATTCTATCATAAAGACTCTATTTTTTCCAATCTTTCTCTATTCTTCTTATAAAAGTTCCATAAAAAACAGTCCTCCTAATTCTAATAAGAAAGACTGTTTTCAATCTATTTCGCTACGAAGAAAAAGACGTCACCTCGGACAGCCGACGCGTAGTTCATCCTTGGTCATGATAGGAACGATAATTTCTGTCACAAACTCATCCTCGTTTTGTGTTACCCAGTAATCAATCACATGGCGCTCGTAACATTCGTCTTTGAGACTATAGTGATTTGTATGGGCAAAATTAATCATGTTCTGATAGGTTTCATGAATAGCATTGAGAGATCCAATATGGTAGCAACTCAATGCCATGAAACCACCGAACCTTCCAAAATCTTCTGACTCTGGGAAAACATGCTGCAGTATGGTAGAGGATTGAATCTCCCCCGCCATTTTTTTCTCATAAGAATCATATTTTAAGATCACTGGACCAGATACTTCTAGTTTCTTTTCTTCCAAAAATTTGGTCCACTCAAGGTTGATAATAGACTCTTTATGACAGTATTTGTAAGGTTGTTCCACACAATAATAGGAGGTCTCTTCCTGATAATATTTTAGGCTAACTGTTGGTCCGTTGGTAGCTGTCAAACTATTTTGTAGGCAAATCTCTCCTTCAATAATCATCTGTAACCAGTCATCGATTGATGTCATTGAAATCAATAATTGCTGACGTTCTGCCTCTAATTCATCTCGTCTTTGCTGTAAATATTTGTAGTGATTGGAACAGCCATTGAAAGAAATCAATTCTTTGATTCGTTTCAGGCTCAATCCAATTTGTTGGTAATACTTGATCATGGGAATCAAGAGCAGGGTTGCTTTATCATAGTAACGATAATTGGTATCCTCTGCTATGTACTTGGGGAGGATGAGACCCAAACTCTCATAATAGCGCAATGTCTTCGCGGAAACTCCGCTCATACTAGCTGCCTTACCGATAGGAAAAAGTCCTTCTTCTACCATAGCTCTCCTCTCGTATACTTTAATATTTTTATTCAACGATTTCATTATACACTAAAATTGTAAACCTTTCCATAGTTGTAATGTCAAGCTATTTCCGGATGAAACATCAATTGGTTTTAGTCGTATTTCAATGATTTTTTTGCTAAAAAATACTGATTTTTAGTAGTTTTTTACGTACTATTTTTTAGCCTCCAAGTGAATTTTCTATCAATTTTTCGAATATTAGAAAGCAAAACTTTTCCCCTACTGGAAGGTTTGGTAATTATATAATTCACTATAAATATACATGTTATTCCTTTATCTTTCTCCATAAGAAAAGAGTCTGGAGCAAGGTAGAAAACTCCAGATTCTCTTACATGTAACATTTTAATCCAAGAAACAAACTACTGTACAAACGCTGGGTAATCATTGAAGTGGGTTGGATTTATCCCTTTGTAAATCGTAGAGATTACTGTTCCAAGTATTTGAAAATACTGTGAAAACTATCTTCTGTTTCCTGTGGAACAACGACTACTTTCTTGTTCCTTCTTTTTTCTTGGCGGTTGGTAAAGGCCTCCAAATCCCCTGATAGACTGGCATAATGTCGGAAGCGTCGTTTGGCTTGATAAACCGTTTTTTCAAATAATTTATCTGCTTGGTTCGGATTGACTTCTTTTAACGCCGAAAAGCGTTCTTGCTTCATCATAAAGTCAATCATCTGATCAAAATCTGGTCGTTTGAAATCCAATACCATCGGATTTTTGTCTTGCTCTGTCAAGAGTGGGTTATAACGATAGAGCGACCAATAGCCACAGTCTACAGCTTCCTTCGCTTCGGTAAGTGTTTGACTCATCCCTCCTTGCAGACCATGTGTGATACAAGGTACATAGGCAATGACAAGCGATGGTCCAGGGTAGCTTGCTGCTTCTTCAAAGGCCTTGATGACCTGTACTGGATTGGCTCCACTTGCTACTTGGGCAACGTAGACATTGCCATAGGTCATAGCCATCATCCCTAAGTCTTTTTTAGCGCTACTATTTCCAGATGCTGAAAATTTAGTGATGGCAGAGGTCGGTGTACCTTTTGATAAATGCCCACCCGTATTGGAATAGACTTCATTGTCTAATACCAAAATATTAACGTCTGCTCCGCTAGCAAGAACATGATCTAGGCCACCGTAACCAATGTCGTAGGCCCAACCATCCCCACCAATAATCCATTGGCAAGATTTAACGAACAAATCTCGTTTATCATATAATTTTTGTAAAAGAGGATGTTGGTGCTGAACTTCTTGTAAGGCCTGTGTTAACTTGTTGGAGCGTGTTCTTGATCCCTTTCCTTCATCCATGTGGTCTATCCAGTCTTGCATGAGAAGGTTTAATTCAGGACCAGCTAGCCTCATCGCTTCTTGCATGAGCGGAACTAGGGCTTGCCGTTGGGATTGATTGGCAACAAGCATTCCGTAGCCAAATTCTGCCGAATCTTCCAGTAAGGAATTGCTCCATGCAGGTCCTTGACCATGGCAATTTTTACTGTAAGGACTTGTGGGCGCCATGCCGCCCCAAATAGAAGAACAACCTGTTGCATTGGCAATCATCATTCGGTCACCAAACAACTGAGTCAGTAATTTCACATAAGGTGTTTCTCCGCAACCTGCACAAGCTCCTGAAAATTCTAAGAGTGGTTGTTCAAATTGACTGTGCGCCAGCGTTCCTGGTTTTGCTGGATTTCCCTTGGCACGCAGAGTTTGTGAAAAGGCCCAATTTACTGCTTCTTGGCTAATTTCTTCTGGGTCAGATTGGCTGACAGTTACCATTTTCAGAGCCTTACCTGTTTTTGGACAAGCATTGACACAGAGTCCACAACCTGTACAATTTTCCACCGAAACTTGAATACGGTAATACAGGCCATTCTTCCCTTTGAAATCCATGACACGATATCCTTCAGGAGCCACTTGGAGTTCAGCTTCTTCCACTAAAAATGGCCGAATAGCTGCATGGGGACAAACAAATGAACAACGGTTGCACTGTACACAGTGACTGGCATCCCAAATCGGTACTTCCCAAGTGATATTACGTTTTTCTTGTGGAGTTAGACCGAGAGGAATATCACCAGCTACCATGCCATTATTGACCAAGGTTCCAACTGAAAGCTTGTCCCCTTCCAAACGGTTCATTGGTAACTGAATTTGGCAAGAGAACTGACTGAGTTCACCATAATGTCTTGTTTCCTTGACGACAAGATTTGCCCATTCGTGGGGAACAGGAACCTGCTGAACAGCCCCTTTTGAGCCTTGAATGGCTTTGAGGTACTTGTTCATCTTTTCAGGGGAGGTTTTGCCATAATGCGCCTTGATTTCATCTGCTAATAACTGCTGACTATCTGGCACTATTCCCATGATGTCAAAAAAAGCAACTTCCAAGCAAACACTCATTCGCGGAAAAATATCCGCATCTTGGGCAATCTGAAAGGCATCCATCATGTACAATTGAATCTGGTTCTCCGCCAAATATTTTTTGAGACCTGCTGGTAATTTACGGCAGGCTACTTCTGCACTATCAGGGGTATTTAGCAAGAAAATACCACCTTTTTTTAGACCCTTGACCAGGTCATATTTCCTTAGATAAGCCGGTGTAGCAACTGCCACAAAATCCATTTCTTGGATGGAATAGGTAGACCGAATCTTTTCCGAACCAAAGCGAAGTTGCGAGATGGTCAGACCTCTTTGTTTGCGTGAATCGTAGTAAAAATACCCTTGAATTTCTTGGTCAGTATGATCACCAATCATCTTGATAATGGATTTGCTGGCACCAATAGTCCCATCACCACCCAAGCCCCAAAATTTAGCTTGATAGGTGCTTGTTGGGGTTAAATCTAATTTTTCTCCTACAGGCAAGGATAAATTGGTCAGGTCATCTTCGATACCAACTGTAAACCGGCTCTTTGGCTGATCTTTTTTCAATTCATCAAAAACAGTAACAATCTGCTCTGGGCTGGTATCTTTTGAACCAATTCCATACCGTCCACCGCAAATCCGCGGATGCAATTGACTGTCATAAAAGGCTGCTTGAACGTCTAATAAGAGGGGCTCTCCGATAGAACCAGGCTCTTTTGTACGGTCCAAGACAGCTATAGAAGTAACCGTCTCTGGTACTTTTTCTAAGAAAATCTCCGCTGGGAAAGGACGATACAGATGAATCTGTAAGAAACCCACTTTACGGCCAGATTTGTTGAGATAGTCAACCGTCTGCTCAATGGTTTGTGAGACAGATCCCATAGCAACTATGACCTGTTCAGCCTCTGGATGTCCATAATAGTTGACCACATCATAATTAGTGCCCTGAATGTGATTGATTTTATCCATATATTTTTTGACAACATAAGGCGTCACTTGGTAGTTGCGGTTAACTGTTTCCCGTTGTTGAAAATAAATATCTGGTCCTTGGTTAGTACCTGAAACTCTTGGATGATTCGGATTCATGGCCCGACTCCGAAAAGTATCCAGCGCTTCTTGATTGACCAATCCTTTCAAATCCTCATCGTCCAAGACAGTTACTTTTTGCAATTCGTGGCTAGTCCGAAATCCATCAAAAAAGCTCAAAAATGGTAGGCTGGTTTCCAAACTCGCCAAATGCGCGACAGCCGATAAATCCATGACCTCCTGAACAGAACTTTCAGCTAGCATGCCAAATCCTGCTTGCCGTACAGCCATGACGTCGCTATGGTCCCCGTAGATGCTGAGAGCATTTGTCGAAACAGAGCGGGCTGCTACGTGGAAAACGGTTGGCAATAATTCTCCAGCAATCTTGTACATATTTGGAAGCATGAGCAGGAGACCTTGAGAGGAAGTAAAGGTTGTCGTCAAAGCCCCTGTCTTAAGCGAGCCGTGGACAAAACCAGCAACTCCAGCTTCCGACTGCATTTCAATAATTTGTAAGGGCTGACCAAAGAGATTTGTCCGACCTTGCGTTTGCCAAACATCGACACTTTCTCCCATCGTTGAGCTTGGCGTAATCGGATAAATACCTGCTACCTCGCTAAATGCATACGCAATATGAGCTGCAGCTGTATTGCCATCTATGATTGCTTGATGTACCATAGCCTCCTCCTTATCAACTTATCAACTCCTCTTTACTATTCAAGCTGTCATAATAGCGCGACAACTGCTAAATAGAGTTTAAATAGTAAAAAGTATGAGGTCAAACGCCCACCCTCTTTCTAGGATAGGCATTATCCCTCATTTCAATCAGCCTTGTTTTAGTTGTGTTTTGGCAAAATTGTTTCCACTTCTGTATGTGGACGTGGAATCACGTGGACTGAAATCAATTCACCAACGCGTTGCGCTGCTGCTGCACCTGCATCGGTTGCAGCTTTGACAGCACCAACATCTCCACGTACCATGACAGTCACAAGACCGCCACCAATATGTTCTTTTCCTACCAAGACAACATTGGCTGCCTTGACCATGGCATCGGCTGCTTCAATTGAGCCAATCAAGCCTTTTGTTTCAATCATTCCTAGTGCTTCTGAATGCATGAGTCTTTACCTACCTTTTCTTTATTTATGAGCTAAAATAGTTTCTACTTCACTGTGTGGACGTGGGATAACGTGCACAGATACAAGTTCACCAACACGTTGCGCTGCCGCTGCACCTGCATCGGTTGCGGCTTTAACGGCACCAACATCCCCACGTACCATAACAGTCACAAGACCGCCACCTACATGTTCCTTACCAATCAAGGTCACATTAGCCGCCTTAACCATGGCATCAGCGGCTTCAATTGAGCCAATCAAGCCTTTTGTTTCAATCATTCCTAGTGCTTCTGAGTGCATGAATCTTACCTGCCTTTACTTTATTTATGAGCTAAAATGGTTTCCACTTCTGTATGTGGACGTGGAATAACGTGTACAGATACGAGTTCGCCTACACGTTGTGCTGCCGCTGCACCTGCATCGGTTGCAGCTTTAACGGCACCAACATCTCCACGTACCATAACAGTCACAAGTCCGCCACCTACATGTTCTTTTCCGATAAGGGTTACATTAGCTGCCTTGACCATAGCATCAGCGGCTTCGATAGAGCCAATCAAGCCTTTTGTTTCAATCATTCCTAGCGCTTCTGAGTGCATAAGTTTTACCTACCTTTACTTCAATAATTTTAATTTATTTTTTGCCGATATTCCCAAAGCATTGGCTTCTTCTGTGTCTAAATGACACTCTAGTGTGAAACTTTCATGGACACGAATGGTCACATTTTTTAGGGTACCACCACGTTCTCCAGGGCATTCTAGGGAAACTTCTTGACCATCTATCACACCAAATTCCTTGGCATCAATAGGTGACATATGAATATGCCGTTTGGCAACAATACAGCCCTTGGTTAATTGAACAGATCCTTTTGGTCCGATCAAGGTACAGCCCGGTGATCCTGCCAAATCTCCTGATAAGCGAAGAGGAGCCTTAATCCCTAGTTTGAAGCAATCCGCTACTGTCAGTTCAACCTGACTCTGACTGCGGACGGGACCCAGTATCCGTACTTTTTCCAAAACGCCCTTTGGTCCTGCTACAAAGAGACATTCCTGCATGGCATATTGCCCTGTTTGAGAAAGGTCTTTTAATTTTTGAAACTGGTAGTCCGGTCCAAATAAGGCATCCGCATCTGCCTGAGATAGATGAATGTGGTGGTTGGAAACACCCACTGGAATGACAAAGTCTGTTGCATCCCTTTTTGCAGGCTCTGCTGCATGGACTGTAGGAACTTCCTCACTCGGTTGACCTCCTAAGTGATCAATCACACGATAAAATAACTCTTCTAATTCTTCCATATGACCGCCCCTTATTTTTGTCTCAGTGCGGATAGGATTTCCCGTACGATGGCTTCATTATCAACGCTAGTCACAGTGGATTGCGCTTCTTGTTGACAACTGCTCTCTTGCTCTTGTTCAAACTTTGCTTGGATAGACTGTGGCGTTTGTTTCAAGAAATCAGTATTTGTCGGGGTTTCTGTTTCATGATGAATATGAACACTAGCTGAACAAACTGCATCTGGTTGGACTTCTGTTTTCACAGCAAGTTTTGGTAAAGATTGGAACTCCGCATCATCTGCCAATGTCGCCACATCCTTGATACCGTAGGCCACTGTTTTTACATTAACCAAATGTTTTGGTGAAAGATTTTCAGATACGGAACTTCCACCACCTGTTCCACACCCCAAGGTGAAGGAAACCGGTAATCCAGTTGAAATTCCTGTACCACCTTGGCTTCCGCCAGTGTTAATTAGAATGCGTGAAGCAGGCTTAGATGAGAAACGCAAAATCATATCTGGGTCCTCAGTATGCATACTCATGGTATGACCGATACCATTTTGCAAGAGTCGAATGCTGAGTGCACAGGCTTCTTCCCAATTTTTCACGACATAAAAACCAATCACAGTTGTCAACTTTTCGAAAGAAAGTGGATTTCCTGCTCCGACACCTGCTTGTGGTCCAACGAGAATCTTGGTGTCTTTTGGTACAACAATTCCAGCTGCTTCAGCTATTTCAGTGGCTGGACGTCCAACAAATTTGGGATTCATAGCTGGGTTGCAACCATGCGAATTTCCACGGAAGAGCAACTCACAGACCTTATCAGTCTCTTCTTTGCTCATCATGTAGCAACCTTGCTTGGTCAACTCACGAACCACTGCATCTTTATTGACCTCTTCACAGATGATTGATTGCTCAGAAGCACAGATGGTTCCGTTGTCAAATGTTTTTGATGCGACAATGGCACGAATAGCCTTTTCCACATTAGCAGTCCGTTCAATGTAGGCTGGGGAATTTCCAGCTCCGACACCGATAGCAGGTTTTCCACAACTATAGGCTGCTTTCACCATGCCAGGACCACCCGTTGCGATAATCATGGAAATGTCTTTGGCATTCATCAATTCATTGGTCGCAGCCAGTGATGGGCTTGAAACGGAGCCGACTATATGTTCTGGCGCTCCTGCTTCAACTGCCGCTTTGCGCACAATTTCCACAGCCTCATTGCTGCAACGTTTCGCAGATGGGTGTGGGGCAAATACGATGGCATTCCGTGATTTAATGGCAATCATTGATTTAAAAATCACGGTTGAAGTTGGGTTTGTTGAAGGAGTAATCCCCAACAAGAGTCCCATTGGTTCTGCAACACTAAATACTTTATTTGCTTCATCAAAATCAAAAATACCAGAAGTTTGCATATCCTTGATTTCTTTATAAAGTAGGTGTGCCGCGGCATAATTTTTATAGGCTTTGTCTGTTACCTTGCCAAAGCCAGTTTCTTCAACTGCCATATCTGCAAGGTAGTAGGCATTTGCTCCGACTGCCTTGACAATATTTTTCAGTATGGCATCAATTTGTTGGTCTGAGAAAGTCGCTATAATATTAGCAGCTTGTTTCCCAGCTCTTACAAGATCTCGTGCTTCTTGGATTGAACAGAGATCAACGTCTAATGTCTTCATCATCCGACCCCCAAAAATTTTCTTTTACTGTTTCTGTTTGTGCTGTGCTTTGAAATCTTCTAGAAGTAGAGCAATCATTTCTCGTCTAACTAAGCTGGTCAGTGTATCTTCAGCTATCTCAAGATGAGGATTTACCGATACCAGCTCACGCAGTTCAGACGCTCGTGTTCGGTCTAGCTTTCTTTTGTATTCCTTAAAAGTCATCCCGGTTTCAGCTGAATTGTCTGAAGTTGGAACACTTGGTTCCTCTGTTTCTGGTAGAAGCTTCGTCTGTTCTTCCAGAATTGGACCTTCTGAAACTGCCTCTGCTTGGCTAGCTGGCTCTTCTTCTGCTATTGACAAAGACGCAACAACTGGGTGGTGGAGGCCTGCTAATTGATCGTCTGGACGTGGAATAACGTGGGCACCTTGGAGACAATTCTCTCCAAGACGACGAACAGCTTCAGCCCCTGCATCAACAGCTGTTTTGACAGCTCCAACATCACCAGTGATACTAATATAGTATAAGCCTCCGCTAACTTTTTCGGTTCCTAAAAGAGTCACATCTGAACACTTTAGCATCACATCAGCTGCTTCTACGGAACCGATAAAACCGTAGGTTTCAATCATTCCTAACGCCTTCATTTCAGAGCCCTCTCACTACATTAAGTCAGCCCAGTTTGAAGGATAGGTTGTATAGAAAATTTTGGCATTATCCGGTGACCCCCAGACAACATCTGAACCAGATGGTACGAAGAGGACATCTCCTGCACGACCGACATAGGTTTGTCCATCAATTTCAATGGAAACTGTTCCAGAAATAACATAGTCAATTTCTTCATATGGTAATTTCCAAGCGAAATTAGAGTGATCAATGGTCAAGAAACCAGCGCTCATTTTTGATTCGTGTTGGCTGACCAACTCTTGGAAACCAACCTTAGCACCTGGAGTACCTGTGTCAAATTCGTCCATACGAACAGTGCCACCTTTGACCACTTTCAAGCCATTTGCATGGGATACACAACGGTAGGGTGGAACTTCCTTAGCAGGCTCACTGTCGCCTGCCAGCAACATTTTCTTCAATAAACACAATATTTCGTCAGTTGTAATGCCGTCTAATCCTTTTTCTGTAGCGACTTGAGGTTGACAAACAACTTCTGTACCTTCTTCAAAGCAAATGCCATATTTTTTAGCTTCATCACGCGCAGCTGGTGTAACAATAGTACCTGCTTCTAAATAGCAGATTGTTTTACCAGCTTGATGACAGGCCAATACATCTTTTGCTGTAATTAATTTTGCCATGTTTTCTCCTTTTCTAAGATAGAGGGTTTTCGTGAATCAAGCGTGTTCAAGTAATCCATACTTAACATCACTTGACATCTGATCACCCGACTTCCGTTACGAGAATCGTTCTATTTTTCCATTTTGTTTTTTGACTTGGTCATAGTTCTCATCAATAATTCCGATAACAGCGGCATCGACAGGCATCTGATCGTCACCCATCATGCGGCGCGCTGCAGATCCAGTCGCAATAATCACTCGGTCACCAATACCTGCCCCAATCATATCTACAACGACCAGAAGCTCACCAGCTCGACTACCACCTTTTACTTCAGCAAGTAGAAATTTCACGCCATTTAAGGCGTCGGACTTCCTTGTTGCCCAAATTGTATCGACTAATTCTGCAACTAGCATATGTGCCTCTTTTCTAATAGATTATGTCTTGACTGCAATTCATGGCAATGCCAATCGGCGTCACAAACATTGGATTTTTCGGTTTGATGGTTTTTATCTTTGTTTCTTTTTCAATGATAGTTTCTATTCCTGCAAGACAACTTGTGCCACCAACTAGGTAAATCACATCCACATCCATTCCTTCAATACTCCGCTTGACAATGGACGCCACCTTTTCAATGACTGGTTTCAGGACACTGAGCAATTCCTTATGGTGCTTGGGATCCCGCTTGTAGGCATCCGCTTCATCAAAGCTCAGCTTATAGGCTCCAGCCACGACTAGTGAGAAGTGTGTTCCACCCGTTGCTTCATCAACAGACTTGACCACTTTTCCATCTTTCAAGATAGAAATTCCCGTTGTGCCACCACCAATATCCACGATAGCGCCATTTTGCAAGCCAACAATGGTATTGGCCGCTGTAGGTTCATCCAGTACAGCAGTGAGTTCAAAACCAGCTCCTTGCACCACATTTTTAATAGCCCCTCCATCCAAAGCATCTGTCCCTGGTGGAATGGCAGCGGCTGCATAGAGCAATTCTGTACCTAATTGGTCTTCGAGCGATTCTTTCAATTCTCGAACAATGCGAATGGCTCCAATGTAGTCCACGACCATACCATCTTTGATGACTGAAGCTGGACGATGGGCACCAGCCACAATATTTTTATCTTCGTCCAAGACAACGAGCACAATGTAGGCTGTCCCTAAATCTACACCCGTCAAATAAACCTTGCTCGTTCCTTTGACAGGTTGTTTCTCAACACGTTCAAACTCTTCAACGTATTGGTCGCAAGTTTTAGGTAAGGTTTGTGCCATCATTGTTCAGTTCCTCTCTTGGTTGAAAGTAATAGGCAATGTCTTGCCCGAGACGGTTTAGCAAGGCTACTAGTTTCTCATGGTCTTGTAACTGTAGGCGCTCTATCTCTCTTTCCAAATGGAAATAGAGTGGATATAGCTTGGTTAGGATACGACCATTGCTGGTTTGCAGAAACATACCAACATTTGATAAGTTTCCATGAATAAAGGATTTGCCAATTTTTTCGGTTGATGCCATTCCATTGGCAGTCGGTAGCAGGATACATTCCCCACCAGCCAGAATTGTCGCCAAATAGCGCTCTAGTCCATTCAATTCTTGTGCCAAGACCAAGTCAACTGGTGCTAGGTCAAAAGCTATTTCCAAGAACTGACACCGAATATCCAGCCAGATGGACTGGGATTGCCAACTGGTTTCAACTGGACTTTCGATAGGATTAACTGCTATTTTTTGAAGTTTCTGTGGAAGTTTCCCTAGTGGTTTGACTTCATTTTCATTGATAATCTTAATTTTTCGATCGACTAGAAAAGTCCGTGCCCCGGGCGTCAACCGTTCTTCCTTTTTGATGGTAAAGGTGTCAAATGGAAATTGATGATACTCGACGCGCAAATCATCTTCGGTTAAAAATTTCATAAAATGACTTCTTTCTTTTTAACGACTTCAGATGATTCCTTCAAGTTTTCCATTGTTTACAAGGCTCGATAGATAGCCTCGAGATCCTCGATGGTAACAGATCGTGGATTGCCAGCTGTACAAGCATCTGCAAGGGCACGTTCTGCCATTTCAGGAATCATTTTTTCAAATTCTTGACGATCAATTCCTAACTCCTCAATGGTGGTCGGCATCTTCATTTGTTTTGCCATGCGTGTGATGGCGTAAATGAGAGCCCGTACTCCTTGTTTTGGAGTTGAGCCATATAGGCCAAGTAGGTTGGCTGCTTGCGCATAACGTTTAGCAATAGCTGTCTCTCCCTTTTCTTCCAATGATGCGTTAAATGCAATCACATGAGGTAACAGGAGAGTGTTGATGCGACCATGTGGAGAATGGAAGAAGGCGCCAATAGCGTGTGAGAGGCTATGACAGATACCAAGACCCGCATTATTAAAGGCAATACCAGCAATAGCTGAAGCATTGTGCATTTTTTCACGGGCAAATTGATTGTCCCCATTTTTATAAGTTTCGTAAAGGAACTTATAAGCTAAGGTAATGGCTTTTTCTGCACAGGCGTCTGAAAAATCAGTAGCGCCATTTGCAACATAAGCTTCTAAACCATGGGTCAGCACATCCATCCCTGCATCTGCTGTTACAGCTGGAGGCACTGTCATGGTAAAGTAGGTATCCAAAATGGCTAAATCTGGTACCATTGAATCGTCAATAATGACAAATTTTTCATTTTTACTAGGATCTGAAATCACGGCGAAAGCTGTAATCTCACTACCACTCCCACTAGTTGTCGGAATAGCAATCATCTTCGGCTTTTCAACCTTTTCAGATTCCGTATAGACCTTGATCACTGCCTTGGTCGTATCAAGAGCTGATCCGCCACCAAGGGCGATGACGAGGTCCGGTTTATAGGTTTTGATTTCTGAAATACTTTCAGTAATCACTTCAATCGTAGGATTTGGGACAACTTTTGAAAAGACTTTTGTCTCCGCGCCAGCTTTCTTCAATTCCTGCAAGACTGCGTCCACCATATGGCTTTGATCCATGTAGGGATCGCAAATGATGTAGGCTCTCTTGACAGATAACTTGGAAAGCTCTTCTGTGGAATGATGTCCCATTACAAATTTAGGTCCTACGCTAAATTCTTGTGTTTTCATATCATTCCTTCTTTAATAAGGTTATTGTGTGTAAGAGTTGTTGACATTGTTCATCATTTTCCAAGTCTAACACCAGAATAATATCTACTTTTGCTTCCTCTAATTCTCTCCTACACGGGAGTCTTCCGATTTCCTGATACGGGTCATTTCTTGTTAAAACAAGTCCGATTGTCGGGATACGAAAGACTTTGGCAAAATTGGGAGAATAGACTGGAAAGGCACGATCAGCAGATAGTATCATTAGGATAGCGCTTGCATTTTGTTGTGTTGCAATGATGTGTTTCATCATTCCAGATCCTCTAAGATAGGAACTCGGCACTTGAATGGTTTTGTCCAGGTAGACCATGGACTGGACATGAGGAAGATTCCTCTCACCTTCGATCAATTCAATGATTTTTTCCTTGTCCTTATCATTTGGACCGATAACCATGATTCGCTTCTTCATGATTGAGTCACTTTGACAACTGTAAAATCCAGTTGTTCTTCAAAATATTCCAAGATAGATTGCAAGGCTGTTTTGACACTTTGCACATCTCCACTAAACATGAGCGAACCCGTAAAACGGTCTACAAAGCAAATATCGACATTAGCTGACTTACCTGCAATATCTGCAGCAATGATGGCTGTCTCATACGGCGTTAAGGCAAGAATGCCAATCGCTCCCGACTCGTCAACTCCTAAACATTGGTAAACAGATTGGATAGGCGCAGCAATCATATGAGCCAGGGTAATCTGTTTTCCAGGAACGGATTCTTGAATAATCCGATCAATTTTCCCCATTCCCTCTAGCACGACTGCACCTCCTTTTATTCAAGATTAGTGTTTGACAACTGTCACCGGAAAATCATAGCCTAAGATATAGGATTCAATCCTGTCTAAATCATAGTCACTCAGAGAAGGATCTCCTTCAATCTTGTATTCCAACCCTAGCTGATGATACTTGTTGACCCCTAATTTATGATAAGGTAGAAGGTCAATCCCTTGGAAATTACTGTAGTCCTTGTATGGCAGAAGAAACTCAATAATAGCTTGAATTTCTTCCTGACTATCGTTAATTCCTTTCAGCATGGGCATGCGAATTTTGATATTGTAGCCTGATTCGATGACATATTTGAGATTGGTCAGAATGCGTTCATTTCCAACCCCTGTCCATTCATTATGTTTTTTGGAATCCATATGCTTCATGTCAAAGAGGAAGAGGTCCACATAGGGAGCTGCAGCCTGGAAAACCTTGTTTGGGACATGCCCAGCTGTTTCAACAGCCGTATTGAGCCCATCTTGTTTACAAGCTTGGAGAAGAGCAATCGCTCCTTCTGGCTGAGCCAAACATTCCCCACCTGATAAAGTAACTCCTCCACCCGACATTTCATAAAAAGCATCGTCTTCATGAATGATTGACATGAGTTCAGAAATGGTTTTTGATTCACCCGCGACAGTCAGAGCACCCTCTGGACAATCCTTGATATCTTCCTTAGTTGGAAGGCGTTTTTTGTACTTACGGATATCGATTGGATGCTCTTTGTCTGCGTAATCAAAAGGACTAGGACTTTCTGGATTTTTATATGAGAAGCAAATCTGACCTAGCGGACAAGTGGCTGCGCAAGAATTATAGGGTTTGCACAAGGTTTCCTTGTACATGACATTTGACCCAAATTCCAGACCTTCGGGATTGGCACACCACTTGCAACGCATTGGACAACCCTTGAAAAATACAATTGTTCGGATACCAGGACCGTCATATAGATTGTATTTTTGGACATTGAATACATTTATTCGTGTCTCGTGTTTTTTCTTCTGCATTCCCATCACTACTTCCTAACCACCGCTTCCTAACATTTTCCGTTAGGAAACCTTGTTCTCTTACTAAATCTTTGTCAATACTGTACGTGAAATAATTTCATCCTGTACATCTTTACACAATTCAACGAAGAAGGCACTGTATCCAGCCACGCGCACAATCAAGTCACGGTAATTTTCAGGATGTTTCTGTGCATCAATCAGCACTGAATTATCCAAATAGTTGAACTGCATTTCGCCATTTCCAAGTACACTTGCTGTCCGCAAGAGGGTAATCAAACTTTCTTCTCCTTGTGGTGTATCCAGCAAACCAGCCATAATCTTGAAATTGTGTACCATACCGATGTTCATGTTTTCATTGGCCATCTTAGATACAGACTTGATAATAGCTGTTGGGCCTTTGACATCCATGCCATGGTCTGGTGAGATACCATCTGACAATGGCTTCCAAGCACGACGGCCTGATGCTGACGCACCTGTAATTTGTCCCAATGGAGTGTTGTTTGAGATAGATAAGGTACCATGACTCAATACGGAGTAAAGTGTATGGTATTTACGATGTTCTTCTTCTGTGAATTCGATAATGTCTGCCGCAAATCTGTCTACATAATCATCATCATTACCATATTTTGGTGCTGCAAGACAGTCTGCTCGAATCTGATCATAGCCTTCAAAGTCAGCTACCAAGGCTTTGTTCAATTCTTCCAAGGTGTATTTCTTATCTTCAAAGACTAGTTTCTTAATAGCGGCCATTGAGTCCGCATAGTTGGCAAGTCCTGACCAGACAACACCTGGACCAAAGTTGTACATAGCACCACCAGATTTAACACCGCGACCATGTTCCATAGTTCCTTCGTACATCATAGACATGAGTGGTACTGGTGCCAATTCACGGTGAACACGTTGAGAAATAACAGTCATAACAGAAGTCCATTTTGTCACGTATTTAATGGTTTCTTTGACTGCTGCCTCAAATTCTTCAAATGTCTTGTATTGGTCAAGTGGTCCCATATCTGGTGTAACTGGTTTGCCATACCAGAGTGGAACTCCACGGTTCAATGTGGTCTCAATCAAGATTGGCCATTGTGTATAAGCTGTTGATGTCCATTGATAGAGGCGACCAGCTTTTTGTGGTTCTACACATCCCATGAGACAGTAGTCACGTGCATCTTCCATTGATACACCTTTAGCAAGCATCATCTTGATATGGCTATCATCAAAGTGACAAGCTGGGAAGCCAACACCTGCACGAACAACATCTACAATCTTTTGCAAGTATTTACGTGGTGATTTGTTATTGATACGAGTTGCCAAGGTTGGTTGGTATACTTTGACATGGCGAACAGCATCCATCAAGAGGTAGGTCAAGTCATTTGTAGCATCACTACCAGCACGAGTCACCCCGCCCACACACATATTTACGAATGGTTGGTAACCTGCGAAGAATTTAGAAGAACCTTCTGAAGTCAACCACATCATTTCTGACATCTTGATAAACATAGATCCAGCAAGTTCAAAGGCTTGGAAATCGTTCATACGACCTTCTTCAAGATCTTTCTTGTAAAGTGGATACATGTATTGATCGACACGACCAATGGATAGACCAGTTTGGTTTTCTTCACAAAGAAGCAAGTGTTGGATAGTTACCAAGTACTGCATTGCTTCCCAGAATGTTTCTGGTTTGTGGGCAGGAACATTGGCATTGACCTTAGAAATCATTTCCAACTCAGCTTTTCGTTTTGGATTGGTTTCTTTGCTTGCTAGTTGTGCTGCGTATTCTGACATACGTTTGGCGTAAATAACCACACCTTCTGCTGTTAAGATTTGTCCTTTATAGAAGTAAATCTTTTCAAGGTCATCTGGGTTGGCATAATCCAACTCTTCCAAGTGAGCTTGAGCTTCTGCGATGATATCCAGCATCCCTTTTTTCATACCGACAACGTCGTAACCTGGGTTAGAATCCCCACCACCAGATTGTGCGTGGTAAGAACAGTCAGAAACGAAGGATTCGCCTGACAATTCCCAAGCACCTGCTTCACGGTATTGTGATTCACAAGCTTCGTCAACAGATTTACCTGTCCAGTATGGGAAGATTTCTTCTACCAAGATTTTCTTGTCTTCTTCTGACAAATCATATGGGTCTTGTGGACGAGTTGAAACAGTGTCCAATTCATCACGGAGCCAACGCCAAGAAATATCTGGTGAGAAGGCACCCCAACGAGCACCACCATTAGGCGCACCAACCAAGAGCTCATGATCTTGGATGACCAGCGGTGCAATCTTACAGAATTCTTTAAAGGCAGTACCACGAAGAACAGCTTTTGGCATTCCTTCATTTTCTTTTGAAACGCGTGTTAAGTTAATGGCACGAATCAAGGAAATAGTTGGACGGGCACTTAAATATTGATTTTTCAGAGCTTGCAAACGAGGTGTGATACCATCTGGAACCTCTGTTCCTTCACTCGCAAGTACTGGTGCCGCTTTTACTTCTGGTTTTGTAATATCTTCTGAAACACTTTGGAAAATTTTAACCAGCGATGCACGTTCTGCCTCGCTTAATTTTTTAGTAGCCTCTTCTAATTTGGCTGTAAATTCATTCATATCCATATGTATGATTTCCTCTCTTTCAACATGTAGCTAGCAGATTTCTGATGTCCATTCTTTCTATCTGCTAGTCCACTATCATTTTGTTCCTATTTTCCTTATTCAAATCCAACTTGTCGAGTATAGGTTAGGTGTCTTGGAGTAATATTTTCTGAACGGTAGCCACGTCCTGTGGTAATACCGCCCAGTATCAGTGACGGTGCAAAACTGGATTTGATACCCGTCGCAGTACAGGCTGTTGGTGCATTGACCACGATTCTTCCGACAGCTTTCACCATGGCAAATTCCTTGATGATTTTCCAATCTGCCGAGTGAATGGTCAGTGTATGCCCCATTTTCAATTCAGACAAAATGCTCATGCATTTGACACAGGCAAGTGTCCAGTCAGGTTCCCGATAGAGGATAATAATTGGACAAAGTAATTTTTTATTAAAATAATCCTCATCGTTCATATACTCTTGCACTGAAATAAGGACTTGAGTATCTTTCGGAACACTGAATCCTGCCATTTTCGCTAGCCAAGCAGCAGATTTTCCATTGTAGCTATTGGTAACATTCTTCTCAGATGCTTTTAAAAAGGTGATCAATTTCTCCGTATCATCTTGAGTCAAAATATAGCCACCATTAGCTGCCATTATGTGGGTAATCTGGTCTGCAATGATGTTTTCCGTTACTAGGAATTGCTCCGAACCTGGTAGGATGCCGTTGTCAAAACTTCTAGAGTGAATGACATCTTTGACTGCTTTTTCCAAATCTGCCGTCCTTTCAATGAAGACGGGACCAGAAGATTCACCTCCATAAATGAGAGGCGTATTGGTCCTAAAATCAGTCGTGATATATTCTGGACAACCAATATTGATCAGCAAAGACAATTTATCACTGAGAAGCAACTCGGAAATTCCTGCATCATTTGCGATCTCTGCTAAACTCAAGGCTCCTGCTGGATAACCCATCTCATCGAGTTGGTCCAATAACTGCCCAATCGCATGAATCGTTGCTGGCTTGGTCAGCTTATGAGCAACCAAGACCATGGCATTCCCAGACTTAATAGCTAATAACAAGAGATTGACAATCAGTGTATAGGTTGGATAAGCTGGTAATAAGACACCGATCACACCAAGCGGTACACCAATTTCGATGACCTTTTCTTGACTACTTCCTCCGATAATACCTGTATAGGACTCTCTCTGCAAGGTTTGGTCAAATCGTTTGAGAAATTCTTGACAGAGAAAAATTTCATCCTCTTCTTGACCGTATTGATTTTGAGCTACAAATTCACGGATAGAAGATGCCCCATCTTTTTGCAGGTTCTGAATCAAAGTGGCACTATACTGATCTAAATCAGCCTGAGTTAGTTTTTGTAATTGAGCAAAAGTAGTTTGAGCATTCAAGAGTAAATTTCTAATTTCTTGGATGGATGCTAAATCTTTGTCAATATACAACATACTCTACACACTTTCTTATGATTGAACTTCTGAGCTTTCTGGCAAGAGAACAGATAAGGAGTAACGGTCAATAATTTTACGAAGATCTTCGTGTGGGCCAGGGATGACAACATGGCTGTATACTTCAGCTCCCATTGCTTCTACTGCACGAACACCTGCTTCAACAGCAGTGTTGCAGGCTTCTGTCTCACCTTGAACGATGACAGAGATATAACCAGAAGCCACATTTTCATAACCAATAACATCTACTTCAGAGGCTTTTACCATGGCATCTGCTGCTTCTAAAGCAAAGACTAAGCCAAATGTTTCAATTGCCCCAATTGCTTGATATCTTTTCACGGTATTCTCCTTTATGTCTAGTTGTCAATATCATGTACTGACACAATGTCACCGACGGTTGGAATTGGTCTTGGCATCACATTGTGAGCAGTCAATTTACCAATTGCTGCAGCGGCTGCAGCACCTGCTTCAACAGCGGCACGCACAGCAGCTACATCTCCCACTACCATAACAGTCACGAGAGTTGAGCCGACATTTTCATAGGACACGAGTTTTACATCACTTGCTTTGAGCATCTTGTCGCATGCTTCCATAGCAGGTACCAGTCCTAATGTTTCGACCAAGCCCAAGGCTTGTCCACCATAATATCTCATTGATAATTCCTCCGATTATCTTTTGTATTCTGCTGCAACATATTTGTCAACGGCATCTAGGCCATCAGCAGTGATTTTATACAAGATTCTAAGTTTTTGATGTTCGTCCAAATCATAGCCCACTTGTTCCACATAGCAGTTACATTCCAAAGACATGAGATGTTCAAGGAAGAGTGGAACTGTGAATTGTTTTTCGCTTCCGTATTGTGATTTTAAAGCTTCCATGACTTGGTGTACATCAGCTTTTTCAACAGTACTTAAATAATTCAATACAGCCGTTCTTGCTGGTAAAAGTCCCATTTTTATACCTCACTCTTTCTAAATAAATCCAATGGATTGGTCGTTACGATGATAGCCCCCAAGATAACAATGATAGAACCAATGGTAATGGTTGGTGTCAATGCTTGTCCCAAGAAGAGGATACTGAAGAAGACTCCCCAGAAAGCATAAGTGATATTGAGAGACATACCAATTGCTGTACCGACCATAGCATTTGATTGGTACCAAGTGGTATAAGAAATACCTACCAGTGTGCCAGATACGAGCAAGAGGAACATTGGAAGTGGAGCTGCAATCATTTTTGTAAAGAGGCCAGTCGCACCAACCATTGGTACAATGATAATCATTTGAATCAAGCCAGATACAATTTGACGAATGGTAACAGCTACTTCTGAGTCCAACATAGCTCCACCGAAGCTAGAGATACATCCTTCAAGCCCCCAACAAATCGCTGCAAAGACTGCCAGAATAATTCCCAAGGTAAAGTTTGTGGCCCCTTCTGGTTTGACCAAATTTAAGATGACTGCACCTGCTACGCAGAGTACCATTCCCAGTCCAACACGTGGAGTAATTTTTTGTTTTAAGAAGATTGCTGCAAATAAGGCACCGAAAGCGGCCGTTGTAGCAGATACTGGAATCGCAAAGGCTCCTGCAAGTGACAAACCAATCAGATAAGCACCGTTGGCAATTGGCCCTCCTAAGATAAATCCCAATAGCATAATTTTCCCAGGCTTGGTCGCTAAGCTTCTGCCCAGTTCTTTAAATTTACCTGTCCGAATAACATTGAGCAACAGAACACAACCACCAAGAAAGTCATTGATACCTCCCATAACAAAGGGAGCTGCAAAAATGCCAACAGCTGATTTTATCGGATCAAAGCCACTGATAATCATGACAACAAAAGAATAGAGACCATAAAATAAGCCTGAAATGATACCACTCCGAATTCCAATGGCATGGAATTTCTTGGTCAATTCAACCATTTGTTGATGAGCTGTCGCTTGACTTCCATTATTCATATTTTGTCCCATGGAAAAATAACTCCTTATTTCTTTTTATTTTGTTGGTAAGATTGTTTCCACCTCTGTATGAGGGCGTGGAATCACATGCACTGAAATCAATTCCCCAACTCGTTGTGCAGCAGCTGCACCTGCATCTGTAGAAGCCTTCACTGCTCCTACATCACCTCGAACCAAGACCGTGACGAGACCGCCACCGACCAATTCCTTGCCGACCAAGGTCACATTGGCCGCCTTGACCATTGCATCGGCTGCTTCAATTGCACCGATTAACCCTTTTGTTTCAATCATTCCTAATGCTTCAGAACTCATGATACAAACCTCCTTTTTGTTTTATTTTTATTTTTTGTAAGCAATTTAGTATCTGTTTCTTATGTTTGAAAGCGCTTATTGACTAGGTAAAACAGATTATTTTTCGTATGAATGATAGATAAATATTCATCACAACTAGATTGTAAGCCTTTCCATTGCGATAAAGTCAACATTCTTTTAAAAAAATATTTTTTTGTGAATTCTGTTACAAATGGACAATTTTAAATCATTTTTTTCTAATGAAATATTAGTCGGACAGAATTTTCTGAATTATTAGCTCGTTTTTCCTCTTTTCAAACCTTCCCCTTAGGACTAACTTTGAGAAAGGCATACAAAAAAGAAACCTCTCGGCTTCTTTCGCTATTCTGATTTAGAAGATGTCTCGTTCTCTCTCAGTGCCAATTTTTCCTTGACCCGTTCAGCTACCTGATAAGGAACTCCCAGATCAGCAATTTCCTGTAGACTGGCAGCTTGAATTTTAGGAATAGAGCGAAAATGTTTGAGTAAAGCATGTTTGCGCTTAGGACCAAGTCCCTCAATGCCGTCCAATTTGGAGGCAAAGCTATTCTTGGACCGTACCTGTTTGTGGAAACTAATGGCAAAGCGGTGGACCTCATCCTGAATACGTTGCAATAGGAAAAATTCCTGTGAATTCCGTTCCAATTCAACGACCTGTAAAGGATTACCAAAGAGTAATTCATGCGTCTGGTGTTTGTCATTTTTCTGCAAACCCGCAACTGGGATGTATTCCATCTTCAAGCGCTTCAAGCTATCCAACGCAGCATTGACCTGCCCTTGTCCACCATCAATGATAATCAAATCCGGCTCTGGCAGATGCTCCCGCTTGACCCGACTATAGCGCCGATAAATCACTTCCCGCATGCTGGCATAGTCATCTGGACCTTTCACTGTCTTAATCTTGTACTTACGGTAATTGTTCTTGCTAGGCTTACCATCCACAAACAGTATCATGGCAGAAACTGGACTAGTTCCCATAATATTGGAGTTATCAAAGGCTTCAATACGACGTAATCGTCCCAGACCAAGCTTGGCACCCAATTCCTTGGTAGCACCGTGAGTTTTCTTAAGGTCTTTTTCCAGCAAGTCAAATTTCTGCTCCAAACTGACACGAGCATTCTTGATAGCTAGATTGACCAACTGCTTCTTCTCCCCACGCTGAGGTTTGACGACTTTTGCATCTACCAATGCCGCGACAGCCTCTTCATCAATATCCTGAGGAATGAGAATTTCACTGGGAATCAAGTGCTGCTGGTCAAGGTAAAATTGACCAACATACGTCAAAAAGTCCTCTTCCGCATCGTCATAGTAAGGAAAAAGATTGACATTGCGCTCAATAAGTTTCCCCTGTCGCACAAAGAAAACCTGCACACACATCCAGCCCTTGTCCACATAGTAACCAAAAACATCTCTATTCTGCATGTCCTTAGCCATGACCCGTTGCTTAGTCCGCAGAGTGGCAATCGAGTCCAGCAAATCACGGTATTCTGCTGCTTTTTCAAACTCCCAATTATCTGACGCAGCCTTCATCTTAGCTTGCAATTCCTTGACGATCTTATCATCATGCCCCGTCAAAAACTGGCTGACTTCCGTAGCCATTTTTGCATAATCCTCTCGACTGAGCATGTGGTCTCCGTGAGCCAAACATTGCCCCAGATGGTAATAAAGACAGTACTTATCTTCAGGTACCTTGCACTTACGAAATGGATAGAGGCGTTCCAAGAGTTTCAAGGTTTGATTAGCCGCATTGACATCGGGATAAGGACCGAAATATTGCCCCATATCTTTCCGCACCTGACGGGTAATGATCAGCCTTGGATGGCGCTCTGCAGTGATTTTTATAAAAGGATAGGACTTGTCATCCTTGAGCATGATATTGTAGCGAGGCTTGTTTTCTTGAATGAGGTTAATCTCCAAGAGCAGAGCCTCAATATTGGACTCGGTCACGATAAACTCGAAGTCGGCAATCTCTGACACCAAAGCCTCTGTCTTGGTATCATGACTTCCTCGAAAATAAGACCGCACCCGATTTTTCAGATTTTTGGCCTTCCCTACATAGATAATTTGACCATATTGATTTTTATGGAGATAGCAGCCAGGACTATCTGGCAACAACTCCAATTTGTGCTTGATGAGTTCGTTCATAGGATTATTTTACCAAAAAAACATAGCCAAAGCCATGTTTTGCATTGCTTATGAAGGTCGTCCAATCCACTTTTTTAGAAATAGAAAGATATAACCCATGAATAGATAGGATACAAAGAGCAAGACACTACTCGACAGTACAAATCCCCAGCCATACTTCGGAATATTCAAGAAAAAATAAGCAAAGGGACTGTCTAGCGAACCCGGTATAGGAATTTTAGTCACAAAACCATTGAACAAAGCCAAAAAAGAATAGGCAAATTGAGGCAATAACCACCAAAACGGGTACCTAATAGCATAGACTGCTCGTCTATCATTCCACAAGGTATCAGCTACAAAACCAATCGGAACAATATAGTGCACTAAGAAATTTTCAATATTCCAATAGTCTCTTGCAGAAACGAGTGGGGCTAAGAAAATGTGATAAACCAAGAATGTAAGCAGAATAGTGAGGCTCAGCCCCCCTTTATCCTTAGAGTGAACGAACTATCTACCTTGGTGGTGTCACCTGTCCACCACTGATAAATCATATAGGCAAGGAAAGCAACAACCAACAGATTGGACAATATCGTGTAGTAAAGCAACATTGCAAGGCTATATTTGGCCAGTTGAATCGCTATACCAATAATTCCCAGTAAACAAAGCAAAGAACGGTACCACCATTTTTTCATCGCTCATTTTTCTCCAATAACTCTGCTACAGTTTCTGCTAGGGCAAGAGTTGACTGTGGATTTTGTCCAGTGATGAGATGGCCAGAAACCTGGACATGCGACTGAAATGGAGCAACCTGCAAGAAATTTCCACCCAACTCTTGCAAACGAGATTCCAACAAGAATGGCACATGGTCTGTATGCTGCACATATGCTTCTTCTACATTAGTATAGCCTGTGATTGTTTTCCCGTCTAGGAATTTCACTTCCGCTAGGTCCGGATGAATGAGAGCGGCCACACCGTGACAAACAGCTGCTACAAACTTATCTGCCTCCAACATCTGTAAAATCCAGCTTGCAACTTGGGCATCTCTTGTAAAATCATACATGGCACCATGCCCACCCGCAAAGTAAATAGCTGAAAAATCATCTGAATGTAAATCTGCTAGACGAGGACTATTTTCTAATTGCTGCATAAAGGTAGAATCTTGATAATAAGGTTTTGTTGCCTCATCCATGAATTGCTCCTGCACACTCAATGGATCCAACGGAATCTTACCACCTTTGAGACTAGCTAATTGAAGCGGAATTCCTAGTTTCTTCATAACATGATAAAAATGTGTGATTTCCCCTAACCAGAGGCCTGTTGGTAAATTATGCCCTTCGTATTGCTCTTGATTCGTCGCTACCATAACAATAGGTTTCATTTTGTACTCCTTTTTTCGTTACACTTGTCACGATTATTTTAGCAACTGAGAATCGGAAAAACAAGAACGGCAACTTAAAAGTGACAGATTTTAAAAATTGTCACTTTTTTTCAACAAAAGCTACTAATTTCCCTAATTGTTGAGCCATTTCTATAGCAGAAATATCACAGCCCCGCTGTATCCAAGAACTTTTGACTTGTACCAAACCTCCAAAAATAAAATCCTGCAAGTAGTTCTCATCAAAATCCGATAAAAGATAGTTAGAAAAATAGGGATAAAGCTGATACAAATATGGAAGCGTCAAATTGTTCATCTTACTGGGCGAATTCTGCTCATAAAAAGTCTGAATTCCTTGGCGATATTGGTCCCAAAATTCAAAATAACTGGTAAAAACGTCCTGTAAACAAACTCCCTCTTTGTTGGCCAAATAATGAGCGCACTCCTCATAAAGATAACTAAAGTAGGAACGCAATACGTCTTCTTTAGAAGTAAAATTACGGTAGAATGTCTGACGAGTAATCCCCGCCTCTGCTACAATCTCCTTGACAGTAATTTCATCATAGGGAAAACGATACATCAAACTGAGAAGAGCTCGAATAGACAACTCCTGTGAACGTTGAGCACGCGCATGTTCTGTCTGCTTCATAGTAACAAATCCAGCAACTCTCTATAATTTATCACTGTATAGGTAGGAACTGCCGAACTAGTATTTTCCTTCCCATCTGGGTTAAACTAAACAGTGTCAATCCCCGCATAATTTCCCCCTTGGATATCCGCAATCAGACTATCGCCAATCATGAGCGCCAGTTTTTTATCAAAGTCAGGAATAGCTTGCGCAATCACATCATAAAAATCCTTGTCCGGCTTCTGGGCACCCATTTCATCCGAGATAAAGACCTTTTCAAAGTCAGCACCGATACTGGAAGCTGCTAAGCGTCCTTTCTGGATAAAGGTCACGCCATTCGTCGCTGCAAAAAGCCGACAACCACGCGCTTTCAAGCTATCCAACAAGTCCTTTGCACCATCAAATGTTTGACCCTGTTGACTCAAAAAATGCTGATAGCGTTCTGCAAAATGGGCACCATCCACCTCCTGCCCAAAATTCGCAAAAAGTCGGGCAAAACGGGTATTGATCAATTCCGCCTTACTAATTCGCTTATGCGCTAAGTCCTTCCACAATGATTGATTCATCGGTACATAGTGAGCCTTGTAAGCAGAAATATCATCAACTGCTGCTTCTTCTAACAATTGCGTCAGCGCAATATCTTCCGCCTTCTCAAAATCGAGGAGGGTGTGGTCTAGGTCGAATAGGAGATATTTATAATACAATTTGGTCATTTTCCTTTCAATAAGTTAAGAAAATGGGCAAGAAAATTGCGCCATTTTCTACGGCAACCACCACGGGTGGATTGCCTAAACTTCTCACTAAGTCAGATAATAAAGCATTATCGGCTCTATTATCTGACTGTCGCTAATGAGTGCATGGGAGCAAAAGGGGTCAAAAGTAGCTGCAACCACTCGAACATATTGTCATCATTATACCACAGAACAAGGAAAAAGCGGTCGCATCACATTGATATAACTGCTCCGTTTTGAGATGAAAGATGGCATATTTGGTTTGGGAACTATATATCAGTTTACACCAACCACAATATGTAGTATTTCGACAACATCAAAAAAGACGACTTCCAAACTAGGAAATCGTCTTTTTGTATTTAGATATTTTCTGAATATGGTAAAGTTTGGGTATAATTTTCAATCCATCTCCAATCAACTTCTTTATTGTGATTTACTGGTAACAATAATTTTGTTTTTTTAATTAAATCCATCTTAAATGCTCTTCCGTATGAATATCTATATCTTTCTTGATTCAGTAGAGTTTGAATAAATAGCCCCGTATATTTATTTAACCAATTTGCCCTAATTACAACAATGTGGTCACCCGCAACAAAAGGATTAGGTTGATAAGAAACAGTTGATGTCGTATCGCCTATCACAAGTGCATTGCCTTTTTCGATACCATTTTCCTCATCTTTTGAAACCCAGCCATCTATAGAATTATTTAATTCTGTTCTACTGACAAATGGTAATTTACTTGGTTTTCGATTTTTAGAAAAATCCATATCAATTTTTGTATGGGCTTTAGCTTTGTATATCTCAATACCTAGTTCTTCTAATGTAAATGAAACCCAGTTTTGGGAAGAAATATCAACATAAGTGTTTCTTTTAGTTTCAGGCAGTTTATACTTTAGTGATTTGATGAAGTTTTCCATAAAATCCCAATCTGGTATAAAACCAGAATCGGAGTATCGTTTACTTACATCAAGAATAGGTTCTCCATTGGCCTCTTTTTGAATAGGAAGTTTTAATCTGGAGTATTTCATTCTTTTTGGACGCCATTTTCGTCCATATCCCCATCTGTACCTATCGTGCATTATTACTGTTGCAATGAATAGGGCTGTAAATTTATTGAAATCTCCATCTATTCGATATAGAGGGTTAACACTATGGCTACAAGTAAATGGTTTATCTTGGTAATAAGCAAATCCCACAGAGCCATCATTAGTAACATAGAGAGCGTGTGGAGCGAACAATTTAACATCTAATTCTTGATTAGGCTCATCTCCTGTTTTGGAAGCTGATTCAATCTCTTCTATTGTGAAATAATCTGTAACACCGTTATTTTTATCAGTAGCGCCTATAAAAGGAATAGTTCCCACTCCACTAGATTCTGGTTTCTTATTATAAAAACCGTTCTCCATACGAAATACCTTAGAAAAATCAAAAAATTCCCAATCTCGAGTATCAATCATTGCTACATTCTCCTTCTTTAACCAAGAAAGATAGATAATGATTTATAGTTCGTTGAAAATCATCAGAGTTAAGTGTTGAATAATCGGTTTCCATATAGGCTTCTGCAAGCCATTCATCTTCATATCCAACTTTTTTCATAACAGATAGACCAGCCACTTCACGCTTATTTCTATACAATGATAGCCAATTGGATTTTACTTGTTCCCATAAGCTATCACCGTTGCTATCAACTTTCTCAACACGACCTAAGCCTTTCCTTTTGATAAAATTATCATCTTTAAAATAGCCAAAGAAGGTATCCTTATCAGATTTAGTATGATTTTGAGATAAATCAAATATCATACAGCAAGCAACAGCTGAAGCACCGGGATAGAACATTTCATCAGGTAAAGAAAAGACAGCCTCTAAAGTATATTTTTCAAGCATCTTTTTCTTAAATAATTTAGTTTCTTTGCTATTGCCAATAGCAGCTTGCATGGGAAGTAAAACAGCGATTTTGGCAGTTTTATTCTTAACGGTCTTATCTTCGCCTTGACCAGTTACTTGCCGAGCGACCCACTCGACAAAATGAAGTCCTTTTGAAGGGTCTTGTGTAACTTTGGAAGCCCATTTTTTTGTATATTCAGGGTCACAACTCTTTTTGGTAGCATTATATGGCGGGTTCATAAGAATAACATCTATGTTTGCATCTGTAATCCATTTCCCCTTATTAAACATAGAATCCTGAATAATATTTGAGTTACCATCTCCATGTATCAACATATTTGTTGAAGATAGACCGAATGCTCCATCTTCATATTCTATACCAAAAATTTGACTTTTCTTAACAGTATCACGTTCGTTCTCTGTGTTGCAATCATCCATAGCATCTGTCATGGCTCTAACTAGGAAAGCACCGCTACCGCAACAGGGGTCAAGTACGCGAGAATTTTTATTAACATTGACAACTTTACTCATAAAATCACAAATATGGTCTGGGGTAAAAGCTTGATTTTTATCTGATTTTCCTACATATTTGTTAAAAGTTGTAAAGAATAGATTTAATAAATCCTGACCTGCTGTATTTTTGTCATTGATATACGGAACAATGTTATTGTCTATATAAGCTAATAAGGATTTTAATTCCTGATAGCTAAGACTTGTTACATCTTGGTCTTCCAAAACTTTGTTATTGAGTATTGCTAATTTCCCAACTTTATTTAAGTCTCCTCCTTGAGAAAGTAAGCCTTCCAAAATTTCTTTGATATTTTTTAGTATAACTTGTTCTGGTTTTAACTCTTTTCCAGATTTATCTTTAGTTGGTTTAATTCCTTCATAAACAAGTCCATTTTTGAGTGATAATAAACAAGTTCCTACAAATTGGCTACGTAATTTCTCAGTGATTCCATCAGAATGCAGTAACTCATTCAATACTTTAATTGAATCTACCACTTTTAGCTTGTCATTTACTTTGCCAAAGCATAATTCTTCATATTCTTCAAATGACAGAATTTTTGATAAGTTGGTAGCTACGTGTTCGTCATCAATAATAACTGATTGACCGTACCATGTCCAAACATTATTACCTTCTGTTTCAGCTAAAATAGCAACGATTTTTCTATCAGAATATACCTTTTCATACTTTACGTACTCTTGTAGTTGTTGTTGAATTTCAGTCTTATCCCAATTATCAAATCTATTTTTAGTTTCTACTAAAATAATTAGTCGGTCATTCTCAAAACGAATATCTAAGTAGTTGTGTTTTTTCTTTGGATTGCTGTTTCTATAATCAGAGATAGATTTACCTATAGATTTCAAGCCTTTAGAATAGCTAAATTCCCCATTTTCAAGATTAGAAGAATAGAAGGAACTCCCTATTTTATCAATAATTTCAAAACGCTCCATCATAGCACCTCGAAATTATTGATAAAATAAATAGCCTCCTCACAAAAACGTGAAAAAGCCTGTTTTAGGGGTTGACAAAAAACACATCCGATTACATAATCAGCTGTGAGCTGTGAGCTGTGAGCTGTGAGCTGTGAGCTGTGAGCTGTGATTGCGTTCATACAAATCAATTCCTTTGCTATTTTATATCACAAGACGATTTTCGTCTATAATCTTATTCCACTTCCCATGCAATAGATCTACGTTCTCACTCAATAGTTCTACAGCCATTACTACGGCTTTCTCTAACGTCTCTTCATCAATATGGTTATTCTGACAGCCAATCTGTCCTTTGACCCTATATCGGTTGTTACATTGCCAAACCTTGCGTTTACCTCAACTTGTGGTCCAGTTCTTTCGTCCAAAGGCTGAACCACATTCTACACAGAACACCTTAGTTGTAAAAGGATTATCGTCATTTTGCATGATGTAAGCTTTCAGTTGATGTTCTTCTCGAAAGTCTTTCCTCCTTGTCAATTCCAACTGTACTAATTCCCATGTGTCTTTGTCAATAATAGCTTCATGGCTATTTTCTACATAGTATTGGTTAACCTGACCATCATTTTGAACTCGTTTCTTAGTCAGAAAATCAACGGTAAAAGTCTTTTGTAATAAGGCATCACCCTTGTACTTTTCATTTTGAAGCATTTTCTGTATAGCACTTGGATACCAATTTGCCTTTCCTGTCCAACCAGGTATTTCATTGTCATTCAAATCCTTAGCAATGGATTCAGGACTATATCCTTCTAAGAATTTCTCGTATATGAATTTAACCGTTTCAGCTTGCTGAGGATTAACGATAAGCTTACCATTCTCATCCTTGTCATAACACATGAACTTTGTGGTATTAACACGAACCTCACCACGTTCAAACTTCTTACGAATTCCCCACGTCGCATTCTCTGAAATGGAACGTGACTCATCCTGTGCCAAGGAAGAAAGTGAAAAGGCAATACTTTTCTGAACAAAATTTATAAAGTGTATTTCGTTAGGCAATCCATCAAAGAGTCATTTGCGTTTGGTAGTTAAGACTGCCATGGATTCGATGATAGTTCCACCAATGGACATACTCTTTTGTTTTGATGGTCAGTTCTTCCAGTGAATGAAATGTTTCTTGGTTGAAAAATTCCAGTTTAAAGGCTTTGTAAGTGTTCTCAGCGACCGCATTGTCATAAGGACAACCAGCATGACTAAGCGAACGTGTGATGCCAAAGGCATCTAACAGCTCATCAATAAGACAGTTATCAAACTCCTTGCCCCTATCTGAGTGAAATAGGTTGACTTTTGTTAAGGCGTAAGGAATGCTTTGACTAGCTTGTTTGACCAGCTCAGCGTTTTTCTGCCAACCAAGAGAAAGTCCGATAATTTCACGATTGAAGAGGTCAATAATAAAGCAGACATAAGTCCAACGACTACTAACACGAACATAGGTTAAGTCTGTCACAAGGGTAGATAAGGGCTTGTGCTCATCAAATTGTCTGTCCAATCGGTTAGGAATAGATGCCTCTTTTTTCTCCTTAGAATATGGCTTGAAAGCCGATTTCTGATAAACTGAGAATAGATTGCACTTTTTCATGATACGGCGAATCCGACGACGAGAGACAGTAGCTCCCTCTAATCCAAGAAGCTGTTTGAGTTTCCTGGCACCGTATCTGGATTTATTTTCTTTGAAAAGAGTTCTAATCCTATCTTCTCCTATCCTCGAGATCGGTTTCAGACACAGGTTCTACAGCCTTGTAATAATAGCTAGAACGAGGTATACCAAGTAAGCGACACATGTCTGAAATGCTATATTTATCCTTGTTAGCAGTGATTATTTCCCTTTTCGTGCCATAATCACTGCCGCTTGCTTTAGAATGTTTAATTGCATTTCGAGCTCTTTATTTCGTTTTCTGAGTTCTATCAACTCACGTTGTTCATCTGTCAGATTATCGACAGTTTTAAAGGAACCAGTTGTTCTTGCTTGTTTAACCCACTTATCGAAGGTTGAGGGCGTTAAATCATATTCTTTGATCAGTTCACTTCGTTTCATACCTGCCTTGTGAAGGTCAACGATTTGTTGTTTGAAGTCATCTGTGAAGTAACGGCGAATTTTTCTAGACATAGTTTTTTCCCTATTTTCTTTAGTGTAGAACACTTTATAAATTCTGTCTAGTTT
The DNA here is from genome assembly GCF_043656315.1 of Streptococcus hepaticus. NCBI lineage: Bacteria > Bacillati > Bacillota > Bacilli > Lactobacillales > Streptococcaceae > Streptococcus > Streptococcus hepaticus. The sequence goes on along the minus strand of NZ_JBINIY010000011.1, from coordinate 7,120 downwards.
AGTGTAACCTGTTCAAAGAATTAGCAAAAGCAACGGGGCTACCTGTCTCCACCATCCGATATTACGAGCGAAGAGGACTTCTGCCTGAACCTGACCATTTACCCAATAACTACCGTAATTACTCAGACCAAAGCGTCAAAACACTCCATCTCATTTTGTACTTTTCAGGCTTGGGCTTAACTCTTGAACAAATCGGGACAATATTGAGAAAAATGACTGAGAAGCCCCTAACAAAAACACTGATTCTAGAGTTAATTAATGACCAAAAATTCCACATTGAGAATCAGCTTAAACAACTCATATCCTTAAAACGCAGGCTTAACGCTCTTGAATCACACGAACAACTTATTGATGAATTCGTGTCCTTTAATTGGTTTGAACACAATTCATCTCAGAAGCCTGTTAACAGTTGGATTGAACAAGTTAACAGTGGACAGCTACACCCTGATATCGCTAGGTTATTAATCGAAAATGACTGAAAAGTTAAATTTCTAATTAGTACAATTGCTATAACAAACAAAAGTATAAATTGTTATATGCAGTTTCACTAGTCTGATCACCCGTTCTAGTACCATCGACTTTGAGTATTCCATAATTCCGATTCCACGAGTTTCATTGCAATCTCCTATAAAACTTACTCGTTCAGCGTTTACTCTCACTCTGATACTTCCCCACCCTAAGCTAAAAAGCCTTATCTCCAAGGCTTTTCAATATGCTTTCGTTCAAAGGTTTCTAGGCTTTCACTAGCAGAGCGACTACCTCATAAGGAGGATTGGTGGTAAAAACAATCACATTCCGCTTTCGCATCCCTCTCTTTTTAACTTCGGACACCAGAAAAGACGATAGATTTTGGGGTATGATACTCCATTTCTATCGCCTCATATCTTTGAATTCAGTTTTATTAAGTTTCGTTCACCTCGACCAATCTGAATGTCGGAGAAGCATATAAAATTGTATTCCCTTACTAGCTGAAAAACCTTTCTTTTTTCCTTAGAAGTTTAATTATTATTACAAGGGAAATAACCACCTCTAAAACATATATCCCTATCAATACTATAGGCAGAATTTGAACTTCTGCAAGGCTACCGCTGAGCAATATGTAATCCCAAAGAGAATGGAAAATTATAGGGAACAGTATTTTTCGTGTGTCCAAATACATAGCTCCTAAGAACACTCCCATAACAAAGGTTGAACCAAGTTGTCCCATTAGTTCGGAGACTGATAGACCTCCTATAACATTTATTAAATGTAATGCACAAAATAGCACTGAAGACAGCAGTATGGCAAGAGCCGGATTCATCTTCTTCGCCATTGCACCAAGCAATATCCCTCTGTACATGCCTTCTTCAGCTATTCCAATCAAAGCAGTATCTATTATCAATATAACAAATGCTAAATCCGGACTAAATCCTCTGACAATTGAATATAGTCCAAACCCTACTACAGGGATGAACAAAAGTGCTGAAAATACATAGCTCGGCTTGCTTTCTGAGTGCAAGGTTAATTCATTTTTATTTTTTATGCCGTAGTACAAAACCAATACCGCTAATATAAACATAAACGGCAAAAACTTCCTGCTGAACTCCGTTGAATTATATGGAGTATTTAAGAAATGATTACTGATAAAAAGTCCTACTCCCATTATAATCATATACGCTGTTAGTAAAATATAGTTCTTCTTCATATACAACCTCCTGCTTTCATCTATCAAAAAGTACTCCAAGTATTTGCTTGAAGTGCTTTGATTTTGTCTCTAACTACACTACAATATAGAGATAGCTATATGTAAGCCATTCTAATTCATCTGACTAATCAATTATTCTTTCTATGGTTCTTACTAATCAATCCAAGCAACCTAATCAAGACAACAACGCCTGTCACCAAGTAAAAACTAATGTTGGAGCTATCTCCGGTTTCCGGAGCTTTATATTTCTTAACTCCCGTAGGAACATTTGCAGGAGGATTAGTTTTGTTATCCTTATCATTTTTAACAGAAAGCTTTATAACGGCTTCACCCTCATCCAAATCTTTTACATTAACTTTTACAGGTTCCTTATTTAAAACATATCCGTTAGGAGCCTTTGTTTCAACCAATATATACTCTTTGTCATAATCCTGCTCATCAATTATAGCCTTACCGTCAGCCCCTGTTGTCACAGTTTTTATAGGTTTATCCTGAGCAGAGCCGTCTTTTACCAAGAATAAATCAAATGTTGCATTTGCCAATCCCATATTACTTTTAGAATCCACTTTTGTAATTTCGAGTTGACGTACCTCTCTACACGGAATTGGTTCCTTATTCTTTACCGCATTAGCCGCAGCAGTCAAGTAGTCTTTTAACAGACTGGTTGTAACTCCGCTCCCTTTTTCGTTAAGGTTAAATCCTACGTGAGATGTGGTTCCTTCTTCAACTTTAAAATCGTTTTTCAGTTTGACCAGGAAATTCTCATATCCCAATTCACCGAACTTTGCCTTATACTCTACATTAGAACCGCTTTTTACGAATTTATCAGTTACATCCTCCAGCTTATTTACATCCACTCCGTAACTATCCACAAAGGCTTCAGACACGCCGTAAATTTTAAAGCTGGTTGAATCAGTAAAAACTGAGCTTCCTGTCCATGAAATTTTAATCTCATCGTCATTTTCTAAATTATAAAATCTTGCATATACCCTGTGAACATAGTTAGCGTTTACACCGTCTTCTTTTATATTCACATTTGTTCATGGTAAGACTATTTACATCTTTTTTACTTATTGTTCCTGCTGTATGAATACTCCTTACCGGCATATGAACTCGTAAAAGTATAAGTGCCGTTATCAGTTGCCTTATTAAGATCAGGATAATCCGCAAAAGTCAACTTAAAATCCGTCTTTTTCACGTTCTCAATATTTTTGGTAAAAATATATCGTATCGTTTTTGTTGATTTGTTATAATCAGGAACAGCGAGCAAAAATTCATTTCCGCCATCCTCACATGTCAAATACAGTATTGGCGCAGAAACAATATCCTCATCTACAATTCCGTTAGGTCGAAGTCTCTCATCCAGTTTTACAGTGAAATAATCGCCTTCTCTAATGTCTCCCACTTCGTTGTTAATTGTGCCTGACATTGCCCAAAATACATATTGATAATTGTTGACCTGTCAATTGTCAGACGCACCATTATAATCTTTCTTCGTGTGAGAAACAATAACCTCCTCTATTTTGTTGTTAACCTCTTCACCTTTAGCACACAAAATTCCTTCTGTATTTACTTGCATCACATTAACAAAAACCATGATTACAGCATGATTACAGTTAGTAACATAACTAAAGTAAATACCTTAAATTTGTTAAATTCTTATTCATAGTACCCGGTATCCCCTATCAATTGCATTATACATCTCTCATATGAAATTGTCAATAAGCGAACACAGCTCAGATGGTGTCAAGTTTTTAGGGACTTTTTCCATAGTCAATCACATTTTTACACGACGCTTATTTTCAACATTTCTATTCAGAATTCATATTCATCTTTTTTAATCGGCGCAATATATCGAAAAATCGGTGAATTAGAATTTAATTTCAATAACATTTGATTTTTTCTCCTTCTAAAAATAGTGTTGCTAGCAATAACTAGCAACACTATTTATTAATTGCCTTGGCCTTTTCAGGTGGACAAGTTGGAATACGTTGCTCACCTTCTACTTTATTAAACTCTCTCGCTCAACCAAACCAAACTGACGTTTTACTTGTGCAATATAGAGACTAGAAACTTTAAATCCCTACTTTTTCAAAACATAGTCTTTGATTTCTGGATAAGTTGCTTCCTTTTTTACATTGATCTCTTTGAGATCTTCTTCATCAATTTCAATGTTAATATGATGATCGACATCCAGTTTTATTTATTATACAATAAATAAAATTAGATAAATTTTTAGTTGGGAAAGTGGGAAATTAAATGAAGTCAAATCTTGGAAACACATTGAGAAAAGGAAGACAAGGAAAACAAATCAGTTTACATTCTGTAGCAGATGAACATCTCTCTAAGTCACAAATATCTCGTTTCGAACGTGGAGAATCAGAAATATCTTGTGCTCGACTCATCAATATTCTAGACAAATTAAACATTTCTTTAGATGAGTTTCTCATTCTTCATGATAGTGATCGTACCAACACAGAATCATTTGCTAAATTAATACAATACATTAAATTTTTAAAAATAGAAGTCACTTCTTATAACGACATTATCAAATTATCTTCTATTAATGGAGTAAAAACTGTTGATTTTTTTCAAGAGTACTCCCTTCCTCAGAATAATTTTTCATCTACTGAATTACAAATCTTACTAGATTCCGAATACAGGGATAGCGATGTTACTATAGGAATTATTGATGGTGGAATAAGTGACAAAAATCCATTTTTATCACCTCATATTGTTGCACGAGAAGAATATGTAGATAAAATTTATCAAAATCCACAACATGCCACATTTATAGCATCTACTATACAATATGGAAATGTTTGGATAAATTCCTTTGCGATACGATATAGCTCTCGTACAAAAGTATAATCTTGAGTTTCTTCAAAATGAAAAATCATTGACGATGATAACGCTAGAGGTGGCTTTTCTATAGATAAACTTGTTGTTCTAGTGACGCCGAAATAAACTTGAACTTCTTTTCCAAAAACGTTAAATTTCTGTTCTTCTGTCGTTGTTGAATCAAAATCATAGGTACTAATATTGATTTTTCCATCGTGTTCTTCAGGTTTATACGAAATTTCAAAGGTACGATTAATTGGATGAATATAGTTTAACTCTAGCCCGCTAAATGATATTCGACTAATCCTAGGTCTGTCAGAATAACTAAAAAAATAGGCCAAAATCGGCACTGTAATGATACCGTTATTTTCCTGAAGTTGCGTGTGTTTATTTGTTAGAAATGTAATAACTCGATTTGTTTCATTTGCCCGTCCATAAAGAAAGTCTTCTTCTACGAATTTAGGATTCCCTGACCAAGCAAAGATTCCTGTTCCTAATTTAGTATAGAACCAAGAATGCCTAATTTCATCTTTTTCCCCATCTTTGGGAATCAAGGATAATCTTTCTTCATTGAACGTAAAGAAAAATTCATACCCCATCATCTGTAAAGTTCCTGTCAGCATATAAAACTAAACCTCCAAATGATTTAAAATAATTGCTACTATGTCCACAGATTCCTCAAAACTCGTTTCACTGGCATATCTGAAAGATTTTTGATAACGAGACCAAAGCTGTTTCTGATAGTCAGATCTACGTAATGTCTCTAATTGCTCTTCCCAATTTATCAAAATATCTAAACTTTCTCTTTTTTTAGCAGTATTGTGCAAAGCAGTATTCAATATGTGTACATCAATCTCATCTTTTCGAAGGTGGTACAATGTATAGAGATCATAGCGGTCACGAGGTCTAGTTGAAGCAGCTCCTCGACTTATAATGGTTTCTAATTTTTCAGCAAGAACTGTTTCTAAATTATAAGTCCAAACTTCTAGCTTATCCTCTGAGAAAATGGATTGTAATTGGTATGTAATTTCTCGTGGCGTAATATGGTCACCTGTCGTTATATCAATAAAGACAACTTCACGTAAGGTGTCAAATGTCGCATTTAGTTTAAGGGAAAAACCACCATATTCGTCATCTTGTCGAATTGGCTCTAACTTATCAATTTCAAATTGGAAACTTTCAGAAGGTCGATTGATTATTTCTTTGAAGATTGATTGAATACTTTCTTCGTTAAGAGGTTTATCTTTCAGGGTAACATCTAAATCCATTGTTGTCCGTTTATCTAAGCCAATCATCTGTCCGATAAGAAATCCACCTTTCACAATGAAAGAATCTTTATACCTGCTCTCTGAGATGAGTTTTAAGACTTGTTCAATCAGAAAATTTTGCTGAACTTGTTGAGCAGGTATTCCTTTTTCTCTTGCAATATTCTTGACTTTTGCTTTGAAACTATTAGCATTTGAAAATTTCACGACAAGACCTCCACATATGATTGTAGTTTTTCAGTTACTTTAAATAGATGTGCATAGTGATACAACTTAGTGTAATCTACAACTCCTTTTTTGAAGTAAGCTTGAAAAGCTGGGGCAATAACTTGAATATCGATATGGTAAGCTGTTCTCAAACACTCCACTAATGTTCGTTCCATATCATATACTGAGATAAACTGTCCAGCCTGTCGCTCCAGTCTAATAATACCGATTTCATGATACTTTCTAGCGACGATTGGCTTGACACCAGCTTCTTTCATTGGCCTCGTATTTGTCCCGAAAGGAAAAGTCATCACAGGCTCAAATGGAATGGTAAGGGACAGACCATGTAACCAAAGTGCTGTTTCTAAGGAATAAATTCCTTTTGGAAAACGGTATTGTAAACTAAAATAGTCATCGATATAAGTATCTGGCAGATGATAGATACCTCTTTCAATTGATTCCACTTTCCCTTTTGAGACTAATTGATTCAATTGTTGATAAGAAAAGTTAAGCTCTTCCATATCACGAAAAGTTATTACTCCATGATTATTTTTAATATAATTATAAACGGGTTTCTCTAACAAATCCATATCACCACCTCCAAAACAATATGCTAACACTTTAAAATAATGTTAGCACATTGTTTTAAAATAATCAACGATAAACGAAATGATATGCTAACATTTATTCATTTTGTTAGCATATCCTTTTTCATTTCGTCGTATAAGCAAAACTCAAGCTACTATCCACTCCAGATATTTTACGGAAGGTATAGTTGGGATTGCCATTGTAGTTGGTTTCGGAGATAAGGAATGAGCCATCTGAGTAGACTTTCTCCACAAAAGCCACATGTCCATATTCTGTTGGTGTACCATGTCCTCCACCCGCAAAGGAAAGAATAGCTCCAGCTTGCGGACTTGTCCCTGTCTCTCCACCGAGACTTGCGGCTGTTCGTACCCAATCTTGGCCATTGCCCATGGTACTGATAATTGGAATCTTCTCACCGTTTTTACCTTTGAGTTTTAGACCCAGTTGGTTGATACGGGCTGCAACTCCCCAAGTACATTGGCCGTAAGCGTAACCCATACCGTCACCACCTCCTGGAATAGAGTTTTCAAAAAGT
>NZ_JBINIY010000010.1:0-64290 GCF_043656315.1 Streptococcus hepaticus | reverse complement strand
ACCCAACTGTCAACTCCTTTCCTGATTTTTTTAAAAAAAATTCGCCCCATAAAGGGGCGAGGTTTTAATTACGTACCTCTAGGAGTCCAAGATCTCCGTCTTCGCGCTTGTAGAGTACGTTTGTTGTATGATCTTTCGCATCTACATAGATGAAGAAATCATGTCCGAGCAATTCCAATTGAAGTTTTGCTTCTTCCAAATCCATTGGTTTAGCATCAACTTGTTTTGTTCTAACAACTTTTACGTCCTCAACAGCTGCTTGCTCTTCTAATTCTTCTGTAAAGATTTGACTAGTTGCAACTTTTTGACGATTTTTCTTTTCAATCTTTGTTTTATTGCGACGAATTTGGCGCTCAATTTTATCAACTACTAAATCAATTGAACCGTACATATCTTGTGAAATATCTTCTGCACGGAGAGTAATTGAGCCAAGTGGAATAGTAACCTCTACTTTTGAAGTCTTCTCACGGTAGACTTTCAAATTCACCTTAGCGCTCAGTTCTTGCTCTTCATTGAAGTACTTTTCAATTTTTGCTACTTTTTCTTCTACATAGTGACGGAGTGCATCTGTCACTTCAAGGTTTTCACCACGAATACTGAATTTAATCATATGAGTACCTCTTTCTCGGCTTTCGCCTTTCTTCTCTTTTATTATAACATCTTTTGATAAAAATGCAAGCGTTTTCTTATCTTGCCAATGAAAATGTTTTGATTTCTTTCTTTCCAGCTTTCAAAATTGCTTGTTTGGCTAGTTCTAAAGTAGCACCTGTAGTATAGATATCATCTATTAATAATATCTTACTTGGTATAGTTATGTTCTCTAGTAGATAGAATGTCTGTTTGGCTAACAATCTTTCTTGACGTGTTTTTTCAGACTGTTTTGGCGAGTCTACTTTCCCCAATAATTCTGCATAAGCACAGCCGGCTGCTTCTAGCAGACCCGTCACTTGATCAAAACCACGCTCCTCTTCACGCTCTTTACTGACTGGGATTGGAACTAGGGTGTAGCCCTTGTAATTCATTAATGCTTGTCGTAATTCTGTGGCAAACGCATGTCGCAAAAGATAATCACCTTCAAATTTGTAGCGACTAAAATAAGACTTCATCGCGTCCTTGTATTGAAAAAGGCTACAATGTCGGATGATCACTCCTTTTTCCTCCCATTTTTTACAATCTGGGCAAACTTCCTGTGAGTCAGCTTTATAACATCTTGTACAATGTTGAGCTGGTATCCGCTTAAAGGACATCATGCAGTCTGGACAGACCTGTTCTTTCCTCATTTGAATAAAAAAGAGTTCCGAAAATGTTTGGCGTGCTGAATGTGTTTCTCCGCACAACATGCATTTCATGAATAGCCAGCCTCCTTATTCATTATCTTGATTTCCTTAATCGCCTTTTCAATGGCTTGATTTGTTTCTTCTATAAAAAATAATAATTGACCTGTTGGGCGCTCTAAACTACGACCAACTCGACCAGATATCTGTATGAGTGATGAAGAATTATAGAGTCTATGGTTTGCTTGTAGTACAAAGACATCCACACACGGAAATGTCACTCCTCTTTCTAAAATTGTAGTTGAAATGAGAATACTGAGTTCTCCATTGCGAAATTGTTGAACGATGTCTAGGCGATTTTCCGTTTGACTAGAAACAAAGCCTATCTTTTCTTCGGGAAACAATTGGCTTATTATAGAAGAAAGTTCTCGTCCTTTGGATATTTCCGGTGCAAATATTAGCAAAGGAAATCCCGTTTGTCGTTGCTGAGCCATCATTTTCTTGATAAGTCGGGGAATTTTTTTCTGAGCCAAATGGTGTTCAAATTTCTTAATCCAGATTTTTTTCGGTACAATTAAGGGATTCCCATGAAATCTTCTAGGTAGACTGAGACGTTCCAGTTGTTTGCTTTTCACTTTTTTATCCAATTCATCTGTTGATGTTGCTGTCAAAAAGATTTGGAGTCCCGTTTCTTTGGTAGCATTGTCAACAGCTTGGTAGAGCATCGGATTGTCTACATATGGAAAAGCATCTACTTCATCAATCATAACCAAATCAAATGCTTGGTAAAACTTGAGTAGTTGGTGGGTGGTCGCAATCACCAGAGGTGTACGGAAATAGGGTTGAGATTCTCCGTGTAGCAATGCTATTGGACAAGAAAAATCTTTTTCCAATCGCTTATACAGTTCAATACAGACATCAATTCTCGGACTAGCTAAACAGACACTTCCGCCACCATCAATGACTTGTGCTACAACTTGATAGACCATCTCGGTCTTTCCGGCTCCTGTCACTGCATGCACAAGAGTAGCTTGCTTACGGGATACATTTTTACACAATTTTTGCGAAATTTCTGCCTGCCAGTCCGTAAGTTGGCCTTTCCATAATAGGGATTGTTGCCGAGGAAAATCTTCTTGCGGAAAATAATAGAGAGACTCATCGTTGCGCACTCTACCAAGTAAAATACACTCTCTACAGTAGTAAGCTCCGTTTGGTAACTGGCATTCTGGGCGATAAGGACTTGCACAGCGACTACACTTGTTAGAATTTGCTAGTAATTCTTGGGCCTGCTCGCGTTCTTCTTCTGTCAACTGATATTTGGTAAACAAACGTCCTAAGTAATCTTGATGTATCTGCATACTTCTTTATTCGTAATTTTTTCCTAAACTTGCTAAGTTTTGAAAAAATGTGTACAATTTTGATATGAAAGAATACAAGACAATTAAAGAAGATGGTGTCATTGAGATTGATATAAAAAAATCACAATTTATCTGCCATCTAAAACGAGTAAAGACAGAAGATGAAGCTCGTACATTTATCAACGGGCTAAAAAAAGAACATTACAAAGCTAACCATAACTGCTCTGCCTTTATCCTTGGCGAAAACGCTGAAATCAAGCGGTCATCCGATGACGGTGAACCTTCTGGAACAGCTGGCGTTCCTATATTAACTGTTCTAGAAAACCACCAATTGACGGACATTGTCGCGGTTGTTACACGCTATTTTGGTGGAATAAAACTAGGAGCTGGAGGCTTAATCCGAGCTTACGCTGGTGCTGTCGCCGAAGCAGTTAAGGAAATTGGTTGCGTTCAAGTCAAGGAACAGCAAGGAATCTCTGTCGGTTTGAGCTATGCTCAGTATCAAGATTTTGCTAAATGGTGTTCTGAAAGAAGCTTGCTTGAATACGATACTCAGTTTTTAGAGAATGTAACAACTACCCTCTATGTCGACAAGGAAATCGTCCAAGAGACTATGGATAGTTTAGTTGAATATTACCATGGGAAAGTTTCTCTTGAAAAAATAGGCACGAGGATTGTGGAAGTTCCTATAAATTAAGAAAGGCTATCGTTTTGATAGCTTTTTTATATTTTACAAAAAGATGGGCTAAGGGTATACTGAACCTACAAGAAAGTGGAGGACAATTATGGCTATTTATCAACATATTACAGAATTAATCGGCAAAACTCCGATTGTGAAATTAAACAACATCGTTCCTGAAGATGCTGCAGAAGTTTATGTCAAACTTGAAGCCTTTAACCCTGGTTCATCCGTTAAGGACCGTATCGCTCTGAACATGATTGAAGATGCGGAAAAACGTGGCATCATCAAACCTGGAGATACTATCGTGGAGCCAACTTCTGGAAATACAGGAATTGGCTTGGCTTGGGTTGGAGCTGCTAAAGGTTATAAAGTCGTCATCGTCATGCCTGAAACCATGAGCATTGAACGTCGTAAAATTGTTCAAGCCTACGGTGCTGAATTGGTCTTGACACCTGGCTCTGATGGAATCAAAGGTTCTATTGAAAAAGCTAAAGAAATCGCTAAAGAACGTGGTGCTTGGGTACCATTGCAATTTGAAAATCCTGCCAATCCTGAAATTCATGAATTAACAACAGGAGCTGAAATTCTGGAAGACTTTGGTCCAACGGGCTTAGATGCTTTTGTAGCCGGTATTGGAACTGGCGGTACTGTTACTGGTGTTTCTCGCGCACTCAAAAAAGCAAATCCAAATATTCAAATTTACGGTTTGGAAGCGGATGAGTCTGCTGTCTTATCAGGAGATAAACCTGGTCCACACAAAATCCAAGGTATTTCAACTGGTTTTATTCCAGGGGCTTTGGACACAACTTCCTATGATCATGTGCTTCGTGTAAAATCTGACGATGCACTGGCATTTGGTCGTACTTTGGGAGGACAAGAGGGATTCTTAATTGGTATTTCTGCCTCTGCAGCCATCTTTGCTGCCATTGAAGTTGCTAAAAAGCTCGGAAAAGGAAAGAAAGTCTTGGCTTTAGCCGCAGACAATGGCGAACGCTATCTCTCAACTGCACTCTATAACTTTGAAGACTAAAATTACAGTAGAAAAAAAGACAAACGCTTCAAAATAGAGCATTTGTCTTCAAACTGAAGTGAAATTTTAAGATTTCGCTTCTTTTTCTTTGGTCAACATTTCTTTCGCGTCTTTTATCCATGTTGGAAGGGCATTTTTCAAGGGTTCAAAACCAAATTTGTTTCGATCATTAGTAAAACGATGACGACGTGGAAATTTCTGCTTCTCCTCTTCTAAGGTCCGAAGAGATAGACTTGATTTACCAGAAAATTCATCATAGTCTACCACCTGAACGAGGACGTTTTGACCGATTTTTAGGTGGTCGTGAATGTTATCAACAAAACCTGTCTTAATTTCAGAAATATGAATCAGTCCTGTCGTCCCATCTTCTAGTTCGACAAAGGCTCCGTAAGGTTGAACCCCTGTAATCTTTCCTTGGATCTTATCTCCAATTTTCATCCTAGTCCTCAATCGTTACGCCAAGGATGACCACATCTTCTACAGGTTTGTCCTGTGCACCTGTTTCTACGGCTGCGATTTCATCCAAGACTTTGAACGAATCTTGGTCTACCAAGTGGCCAAAAACAGTATGGCGTTGGTCCAGATGTGGTGTTCCACCATTTTCTGCGTAGACTGCTGCAATTTCAGCAGGCCAGCCACCGCGTTCTAATTCTTTCGCAGAATAAGGGAAGTTGGTATTCTGAACGATGAAGAATTGACTTCCATTGGTATTTGGACCTGCATTAGCCATTGAAAGCGCTCCGCGGATGTTAAAAACTTCCATAGAAAATTCATCTTCAAATGAGTCTCCATAGATGGATTGTCCACCCATACCTGTACCAGTTGGATCACCACCTTGAATCATGAAATCTTTGATAATACGATGGAAAATGACACCATCATAGTAACCGTCTTTTGAAAGAGCAACAAAGTTAGCAACTGTTTTTGGAGCTTGCTCTGGGAAGAGTTTAATTTTAAGGTCACCGTGGTTAGTTTGAATTGTTGCGATTGGACCTGCTGCATTTGCAAGAGCAAGTTGTGGGTAATTTCTAATTGTTTCTACCATTCCTAATTTCTCCAAGGCATCATAAATGCCGTCTTCTTCTAAATTTTTTGTAATATAATCTGCTTTTGCTGCTAGATCAGGGTGAGATTGCCCCATAGCAATACTGATACCTGCATATTCAAAGAGTTCAATATCATTGAGCCCATCCCCAAATACCATGACATTCTCTGGTTTCAGTCCTAGTTTTTCTACTAGCATAGAAACACCAGCCGCTTTCGAGGCATCCTTTAGAATGATGTCTGATGAGCGTGCCTCCCAACGCACACTTTTCAAATCTTGTGTGAGATGTTCAGGCAATTCTGCCTCTACTCCTTTAGGTTCAAAGGTCCACATCTGATAGATATCTCTATTTTTATAAAAATCTGGTTCGACCGCTAGATTGTCATAAACGACATCAATGGTTTCTTCTACAGCATCGTTACGATCGGATACTGCCGCTCCTTCTGCGCCCATAAATCCGTAAGCGATACCTGCTTCCTCTGCCCAATCTATATAGTTTTCTACCAAGTCAGGTGAAATCGGCTTGTTATGAAGGATATTCCCTTTTTTATCTTCTACCAAACTACCGTTTATCATGGCAAAATAATCTGGTTTGAGTGCAGCCAATTCTGGAACAACTCCATATTTGGCACGACCGGAAGCCAAACCTGTTTCAATGCCTCTTTTACGTAACGATTGAAAAACATGGGGAATGGTTGCAGGAATGTAACCTGTATTTTTCACACGCAAGGTATCATCGATATCAAAAATGACTAGTTTGATTTTTTTAGCGCGGTATTTTAACTTAGCGTCCATGAATCTCCTTCCTCATACTTACTTTCAATAGTATACCACTATTCCTTTTCTTGCGCTACCAGTCCATGTTGAAAGGCATAAACAACAGCTTGGGTACGGTCGCTCACTTCCAATTTTGATAAAATATTGGACACATGAGTCTTGACTGTTTTGAGGGAAATAAAGGATTCATCTGCTATACGTTGATTGTCATAACCCTTGGCTAACAGCGTTAAAATTTCTCGTTCACGAGCAGTTAAATCATCATGTAAATCTGGGTGGTTACGATGGTGTTCTACCTTCTTTTCTATTTCTGTTTCGATGGCTAATTCACCGCGAGCTACCTTACGAATGGCTTGTAGAATTTCGTCCGCACTAGAAGTTTTGAGCATATAGCCTTTAGCGCCTGCATTGAGAACAGGATAAATTTTTTCATTATCCAAGTAAGAAGTCAAAATGACGATCTTAGCCTCAGACCATTTTTCCAAAATCGCTAAGGTTGCTTCTACGCCTGTCATATTTGGCATCACCAAGTCCATCACGATAACATCTGGTTTTTCAGCCAGAGCCTTTTCTAAGCCTTCTTGACCGTCATCTGCTTCTGCAACAACCTCCACATCTGGCTGTAAATTCAAAAAACTTTTCAATCCTAAACGGACCATTTCATGGTCGTCCACTAGGAGGACACGAATCTTACTCATCTTCTTTTCCTTTCAAGAGTGGAATACGAATATCAATAGCCACACCTTTTTGTGGGGCGGTACGGATTTTCACTGTACCAGCCATATCCTCCACTCGATCTTGAATATTTTGTAGGCCATAGCTCATATCTTTTTCATCAGACTGCTCAAAACCAACCCCGTCATCCGTCATTTTAAGCTGAACTTCTGTCTCATGCTGGACCAGATAAACATCTAAATGTTTTGCTTTGGCATGACGCAAGGTATTACTAATAATTTCTTGACCAATCCGAAACAAGTGTTCTTCTATGAGTTTTGGAATTTCTTCTATTTCATGGTAAAAATTGACTTCGATAGCACTCTTGTCACTGACTTCCTTAAGAATGACTTCAAAGCCTTCCACCAGATTCTTATCTGCTAACTCACTTGGACGTAAATGCAAAAGTAGGATCCGCAAATCTTTCTGAGCCGACTCAATCAGATCCTTGACCGTTAGCAACTGCTGAGCCACTGTTTCCGTCGGAAGTTGGGCGACATTACTAGACAAGCCCGATAAAATCATACTGGTCGCAAATAATTCTTGACTGACTGTATCATGCAAGTCACGGGCAATCCGCTTGCGTTCACTCTCTACGATTTCCTCTCGCTTCACCAAATCTTGGTTATCGATTAACTGGACCTGCTTGGTGAGATTCCGTACCTTATCTGATAAATCAAGCAAAAGTTGATCTTCTTCTGAAGCCGTACGAATGCTTTTATTTTGCAAGATTGAGCGTAATTTTTGACGCATCAATTGAGTCGCCGTAATAGCTGATGATTGCACTAATATAAATAAGAAAAACGCCAATACAAAGACAAGCAATAGAAGTGTGAAAACCAACTGTTCCGTAGATATCCATAGCGAGATATCCCACACAGATAGATTCAGCAGGGGAAAAATGGCTGCCAGCACCACCAAGATAATCAGGGCTGCATACCAGATCAGCAATAAAAATGTCCGTCTTGTCATACGCGAACCACCTCCACATCCCCGAAGAGGCTGTTATTAACGATTTTGACTCGCTTATGAGATTCCTTATAGTGAGGACTGGAAATAGCTAGGCTTTCATTTCGCAAATCCCACTCAGAAAGACCCAAAAAACGTACCTGTCCATACAGGCTCGTTGCCGAAAGACTGACTTCCACATCGATAGGAATCACAATCTTGGTCCGCCCGAATACCTTTCGAACCATGACAATATTATCTCGTCCTACCAAAACAGTCTCATCCAAATCCACAACATCATTACCAAAAAGTCGAATGATATTGATATCTTCAAAACCATACTGGTCCTTAGCGTGTTCTTGATTGCCCAGCCATTTGTTTTTCCTGCGGTCAACGGACAAGGTTTCATCATCCATAATAATATAGGTATACTGATTGCGCTTTTCGTAACGGGCAAAGAAATTGACCACGACATACAACAAGGCAATCAAGACACCAACAATGAAAAATGGATTGAGCACGAAGACCAAAAATATCAAAATATTGGCACTAGTCACTAGCATACTATTGACCTTACGACTGGTGAAATACCAAACGAGCAATAACAAAGCAGCCAACAAGAGTAAGACACGAGCCGTGTCGCTAGCTAGTATGTCAAACAAAGCCAGCGTAAAAATAAAAGCTTCAACCAATAAGAAAAATTGTACTTTTTTCATGAAAATTCCTCACCCTTTTATTGTAACAAATTTTAGAAAGAAAGAGCAGTTTCCTCTCACTTTTGTAGGGCTAAGTGGAACCATTTCTCACTTCTGGCTAGAAACTACTACAAACAGGGATAGGAAAGAACCTAAAACATGGTCTTAGGTTCTCTCTTCATTATTCATTTGATGCAGGGGTAGTTGTAGCTGATGAGGAGGTGTTATCTGTAGTAGTGGATGTATTTGCTACTGACACATAAAGCGTTACTGTCCCATCAATGACGGAACCAGCCGATGGATACTGACTAATAACCATATCAGAGACTGTAGCAGAAACAGTAGAATCTGCTTGTTTTTCAATCGAAGAAACTGATACGCCTAAAGCCTGCAATTGACGGCGCGCTTCTGCATAGCTAACTTGCATATTACCAAAGTCTGGCATCAGGATAGAAGTGCCTTTAGAGAGAACTAGGTTGACCGTTGTCCCCTTAGCAAGAGCAGTTTGGGCTACTGGGTCTGTGCGAATGACCAGTCCAGTTGCAACCTTATCGCTATTTTCTTCCGTCACAGTCCCCAGCTTGAATCCTGCCGCTTCCAAAGCTTGTTTTGCTGCAGACTGGCTAACACCTGCCACATCGGGTACTGTCACACTTTCAACGCCTGAAGAAACTACAAGATTCACTTTACTTCCTTTAGATTTTGAAGTATTGGCTTTAGGGTCTGTACTAATTACATTTCCTTCAGGGACAGAATCACTATTTTTATAAGTAACATTCCCGATTTCAAAGCCAAGCTCCTGCAATGTTGATTTGGCTGTTTCCAAGTCATTACCTGATACATCTGGTACAGTAACAGCTTCTTCAACAGCTATAAATAAGTCAACTGCACTTCCTTCACGACGAGAGGTATTGGCTGCCGGGTCTGTACGAATGACCAGTCCTGCTTCTACTTCTGAGGAAGCTTCTTCTTTTACTTGACCGACTTTCAGGCCTGCTGTTTCAATCTTGTCAACGGCTTGATCACGGGTCAAACCAGCTACATCTGGAACCTTGATGGTTGCCGGAGTACTCAACAATATGGTAACAAAAGCTGCTGCTAATAGGAAACTCGCTCCAATAAGCACCTTATAACGAGTCCGCATTCGGCGCTTGATTTTTGCTGGCTTGGTATCAGGAGTTGATTTTTGCTGTGTAGACTTGGCTTGTGAATTTGCCTTAGCTGGTTTTACTTCTGTGGTTGATTGACTTAATTTTGGTAAGGTTTTTGTGTCAACCTTGTTATCAGACAACTCGACCTTCTTCTCGTTTTTACGGCTACTTGATAAAGATGATGCCAAATCTGCATACATTTCTGCAACGGTTTTATAGCGGTCTGTCAACTTTTTAGCCGTTGCTTTTAGAACCACATTTTCTAAAGCCTGTGGCACTTGTGCATTGCTGGCACGAACAGAAGGAAGTGGTTTTTGAAAATGCTGAAGAGCAATGGTTACCGCGCTGTCTCCGTCGTAAGGAATCCGACCTGTCAACATTTCAAAAAGAATAATCCCCATAGCATAGATGTCACTCTGAACAGTCGCCTTAGAACCACGCGCTTGTTCTGGGGACAAATAATGAACCGAGCCCAACATCGAATTTGTTTGTGTCAGACTTGTTTCTGCAAAGGCCACTGCAATACCGAAGTCGGTTACCTTAGCCGTTCCGTCTTTCGTTAAGAGAACATTTTGCGGTTTTAAATCACGGTGAACAATTCCTCGTGTATGGGCCATACGCATAGCTAGAAGAATTTGTCCCATGATACGTACAGCATCGTCATTGGATAGAGGAGCATTTTCCTTAATGTAACGCTTCAGGTCTAAGCCGTCAACATACTCCATAGCCAAGTATTGTTGCCCATCTTCCTCACCAATATCAGAGATACGAACAATATTTGGATGATCCAAGTCTGCCATAGCACGTGCTTCACGCTGAAACCGTTGGACGGCTATCTGATCCGTCTGATAATTGGTCCGAAGGACTTTAACCGCCACTTCTTCACCATCTAAAATCAGATCCCTAGCCAGATAGACATCCGCCATGCCACCACGGCCGATTTGACGAACGACACGATAGCGACCAGCAAATATCTTTCCAATTTGAATCATGGATTAGGCCTCCTCCGTCAGATGAAGAAGAGCGACGGTGATATTATCTGTTCCTCCTGCATTATTTGCAAAGCGAATAAGACTTTCAGCCTTGTTAGCAAGCGGTACATCACTCACCAAAATATCTCGAATATCACCAGTTGAAATCATATTGGTCAATCCATCACTATTCACTAGAACGTAGTCACCAATTTCCAATTTCTTAATAGCAATATCTGGTTCAACAGGTTCTTGCTGACCAATGGATTGCGTAATAATATTTTTCTGTGGGTGACGACTCGCTTCTTCTTCTGTCAATTGACCTGCACGAACCAAGGCGCCGACTAAAGAATGATCACTTGTTAATTGGATATATTCTTCATCTCGAACAATCCCGATACGTGAATCCCCAATATGCGCATAAATCATTTGTTGATCAATAACAACAACTGCTTCAAGCGTAGTTCCCATTCCCTTGTAATCATCTGTCTGACCAAGTTCATAGATTTTTTGGTTTTCTTTTTCGAGTACGTCTACAAACCACTCCCGAACATCGTTTAGAGTAGTTAGTTGGGCATCTACCCAAGCCGCACCAAGATCAGTCGCTGTCATTTCACTAGCAATATGACCTGCACGATGTCCTCCCATTCCGTCCGCAAGGACAATCAAATCAATCCCTGCGCGGTTCGTATAACGATTGACGTAGTCTTGGTTGTTGGATCTTTTTTGACCAACATCTGTTAATAAAGCATATTCCATACTGTATATCGGCTGAAAATCAGCCACCTCCTCTAAATTTAGGATATTCTTCGTACTTGACTGATGAAAAATCCATCTGTCTGATACTGTTCTGGTGTAATCAAGATGCACCCATCTACTAAAATATCTGAAGAAGGATGCTGTAAGACAACCTGCTCAAAATTTGGGTGTCTTCGCAAAAATTCTTGGACGACTTCTTGATTTTCTTTTTGGATAATGGTGCAAGTACTGTAGGTTATTATACCACCTTTTTTGACGCTTTGGCAAACGCTGTCCAGTATCTCCAGCTGAGTCTCCTGTAAACTTGCAAAATCAGCCGCTTCTTTATTGTACTTGATGTCCGGCTTACGTCTGATAAGCCCAATCCCTGAACACGGCGCATCTACCAAAATCTTATCAAAGGCATTTTCTCCAAAAAATTGTGCAACCTGTCTAGCATCCAATTTTTGGGTAACAACCTTATCTGCCACATTCAAACGCTCTGCATTTTCCGCAATGAGTGTCAACTTGTGGTCGTAAAGGTCCAGCGCTGTCACCTGACCGCTTGTCAGATAAGAAGCTATGTGCATGGTCTTCCCACCAGGAGCTGCGCAGGCATCTAAAACTTGCTCATCTCCTTTTAAGTCTAAAGTTGGAGCTACCAACTGACTGGTTTCGTCTTGAATAGTGATGTCACCCTTGGCGAAGGCTACACTTCCTGCAAAATGACCGCTAGACTTGACCAAACCAACTGGTGACAGTTGTGAAGCTTCTGCTTCCAGTTCCTCTCTCAAGTCATCAAATTTGTCTGTATCTGTCACACGAACGCTGGCTTTATTTCTTTCAAACAGACTCGCCAGGATTTTTTCCGCCCGTTCTTCTCCATACTCTTCTAGTAAGGTTTTAACCAACCAAACTGGCACTGAGTACTGAATGGATAAGCGCTTGTTTTTACGCTTGATAGAGGCAATACTCGGCAAATCCGCAGTCAATAGTTTTCGTAACAGCGCATTGACAAACTTGTCTGCTCCTTTTTTCCGCTTAGCTAGGTTGACTGCCTCATTCACCGAGGCATGGGCTGGAATTTTATCCAAATAGAGAATCTGATAAAGACTAAGCATGAGAAGGTAGTAGACCCAGCTATCTATCTTGTCTCTGTCTTCTATGTAATGCGATAAATACCACTCCAAGGTCATTTTACGCGCTACTGTTCCATAAACAATCTCTGTTGCTAGCGCCTTATCTTGACTGGTCAGGCCTGTCTTATCCAACTCCTGCTTCAGAGCAATATTAGAATAGGCTCCTTCATCAAAAATTTGGGTTAAGACTGTCAGTGCCAGACTACGTGCCGTTTGCTGTTTCTTACTCACCGAATTGTTCTCCTACTTGTAGGTCACGACCAGCACCGTTCAAGAAATCTGCCACAGACATTTTTGGCTTCCCTGCTGGCTGAATAGTTTTAAGGGAGACTGCACCATCGCTCGTCGCCACTACCAATTCTTTCTTGTTGCGTACTAGGACTTGTCCTGGTTGACCAGTACCTTCCACCTCTGCTACTTCGTAAACCTTGAAACGCTCTCCCTTCCAGAGAGTGTGAGCAACTGGCCACGGATACATGCCACGAACTTGGTTGAAAATTTGACGGGCTGACTTATTCCAATCCAAACGTTCTTCTTCTGGTTGGATATTTGGCGAGAATGTCACTTGCTCTGGGTCTTGTGGGACTGGCTTCAATTGACCAGATAAGTAATCCGGCAATTTTTCCAAGAGCAAATCACGACCAACGATTGCCAATTTTTCAAACAGAGTTCCCACATTATCAGTCGCTTCAATGACAATACTGTTGCTCGCAATCATGTCCCCTGCATCCATTTCTTTGACCATTTCCATGAGGGTCACCCCCGCACGTTCATCTCCATTGATCAAAGCATAATGAATAGGTGCTCCACCGCGGTATTTAGGTAGAAGTGAGGCATGGACATTGACTGCAAAATTGACTGAATCTAATAATTTGGTCGGTAAGAATTGCCCGAAAGCAGCGGTGACAATCCCGTCTGCACCTAAGTTCATCAAATCTATCATTTCCTGACTACCTGACATTTTTTCTGGTTGCAAAACAGGCAAGCCATGTGCAAGCGCTACTTCCTTGACAGGGGTCATCTGGATAACTTTTTTACGACCAACAGCTCTGTCAGGCTGCGTCACAACCGCCAGCACCTCATAGCGCTGATCCGTTAAAATCCCTTCTAAAACAGTCGCCGCGAATGCTGGCGTCCCCATAAAAATTACCTTGGTCATGCAATCCCTCACTTTATTATTATCTGTTCATTATACCATTTTTCAGCTTATATTTCTCTTAAGAAGATTAAGGTAAAAGCCTGGGAAAAGAATTCACAGGCTTATTTTACAAATCGAAAGCTATCTCGCTGGCAAGTTCGTTCAAGTCAACTACCGAACTAATTCGCTTCTCTTCTAAAAAAGGAGACAAATCTTTGTTCAACCACCAAGAGCGCAAGGACTCTTCTCCATATTCTGCGGCTTGTGGCTTAGTCTGGTGTTGCGCCAGCGTTTCTTCAAAAGAAAGGTCAAAATAATAGGCTATCAAATCTTCTTTATACAATTCCCGCGCTTGTTGAAAGAGCGGTGCGTACCAGTCACTTCGCAAAATCCCCTCCACAATGACCAGGTCAAACTGCTCGTGTCCCAAAACCAAGAATTCCTGCAAAATAGGTAAGGCTAATGTCTCTGGACCATCTTTACATCCTAACATTTCACGACGAACCACATCTTGTGAAATGAGAAAACTTTGACAAGCTACCTGTTCACAAATCAACTTGGCTAAAGTCGTTTTCCCACTGGCTGAGTTCCCTCTGATAAAAATACATTTTTTCATAGCAGCTCCTGTTCCAAAACAATGATAGCACCTTGTTTCGTCTCAACCTGGACACCTGTTTTCTCAAAACCACACTTATTCCAAAAAGCCTGACTCTGCAGATTGCCTTTCATATAGCCTAATCGAACACGACCAAAACCTTGTCTTGAGAGAGATTGTAAGACTACTTGAATGCTCATACTCCCTTTCCCTTGCTGAGAATACTGCGCAGCAACCATGAAGAAACCGATAAAAAATGTATCCTCCTTTGGATAACTTGCAATCAAATCCATGATTGCTGCCAAATGTGTTCCTTGAAAGAAACCAATATAATACTTATCTTCCTGATCTTTCCTATCTGGTAGGGCATGCATATCCTCCAAAATGCTCTCCAAAATTGGAGAAGGTGGACAAAATTGGAAATACGATGGATTCCCTTTTTCAAGTTCTAAAATTTGAGGAATATCTTCCTCACACAAGTCCCTTACCAAATACTGACTAGAAAATTGACTAACATCTAATTTCATACTCACTTCCAAACGTTACATCAAATTCTGGGGTTCATTGTCAATGATTAAGCGTAAATCTTTCTGATTCGGCAACTGACTCCAATCCAATATCTGGTTGAGGACCTTCTCCAAATTTTCCTCCTTGCGGTACTTAAGCAAAATCTGATAATGATAGAGCTGGTGGGTTCGGGCAATAGGCTTAGGCGTTGGACCCAAAATCCCAATCGTTTCCGACAAGTGCTGGCGCAAGAGAGCGACGATTTCATAGGATTTTTTGACCACTTCTTCTTCAGATTTATGAGATAAGGTCAACCCAATTGTAAAATAGTAAGGCGGGTAACCTAGTCCACGTCGAATCGTCATCTCGTAAGCATAGAAACCTTCATAATCTTGATTTTTAGCAAAGGCAATGGCATAGTGATTTGGATTGTAGGTCTGAATGACCACTTCTCCCTCCTTATCCGCTCGACCTGCTCGACCTGCCACTTGAGTTAGCAGTTGAAAAGTCCTCTCTGACGAACGAAAATCTGGTAAATTCAAAGCCGTGTCTGCATTGAGTACACCAACAAGGGTCACATTGGGAAAATCCAATCCCTTGGCAATCATCTGGGTCCCGAGCAAAATGTCTGCTTCCTGTGCTTCAAATTTCTTAAGAAGAGCTTCGTGAGCACCTTTTTTCCGTGTCGTATCCACATCCATTCGTAGGATTTTTGCATCAGGTAAGAGCTCCTGTAATTCATCCAAAGCCTTTTGCGTTCCCGTTCCATAATAACGAATGGAACGACTAGCACAGGACGGACAGGCATTGGGAATCTCCTTTTGAAATCCGCAGTAATGACAATTCATCGTTTTGGTATCCATGTGCAGGGTCAGCGAAATGTCACAATTTGGACATTGGTCAACCGCCCCACAATCCCGACACATGACAAAAGAAGAGTAGCCACGACGATTGAGCATGAGAACAACCTGTTCTTTCTTAGCCAGTCGATCTTTGATTTTCTCCAGTAAGAGCGGTGTGAAATTCCCTGCCTCTTGCTGACCGATAAAATCTCGAAAATCAATGACTTCAATAGTCGGCAAACTAGCCTTAGGATTTGCTCGCTGCGTCAAGGTCAAGAAACCATAGACTCCCCTGCTAGCACGCGCACGACTTTCTAGACTAGGGGTGGCTGACCCCAAAACCAAGACCGCATTATTATAATCCGCTCGAAGTTGGGCCACATCACGCGCGTGGTAACGCGGATTGCTATCTTGCTTATAGGTCGCTTCGTGTTCCTCATCAATGATGATGGCACCGATATTTTTTAAGGGAGCAAAAACTGCCGAGCGAGCTCCTACAACAACTTGCGCCTCTCCTCGTTGGATTTTCCGCCATTCATCATACTTTTCTCCGTCTGACAAGCCAGAATGTAAAATGGCTACCTGCTGGCCGAAACGTGCAATAAAGCGATTGGTCATCTGAGGAGTCAGTGAAATCTCAGGCACCAGCATAATGGCTGTTTTTCCTTGCTGTAAAACTTGGTCAATGACTTGCAGATAAACCTCTGTCTTACCACTCCCTGTCACCCCTTCCAATAGATAGGTCTGACTCTCCTGTCCAACTTGAGATAGAATCTCCTTGACCGCAATCGTCTGTTCGGGATTGAGTTGGAGTGCTTGACTAGACTGAATACCTGCAAAATAATCTTCTGTTCGGCTAACTTCCTTCTCCCAAACTTCTATCAAAGCATTTTCAAGGAAAAACTTGATCACATCTGACGAAAAATCCTTCCGAAGCTCTGCCAAGGGATATTCCCCAGTTTGTTTCAGCAGGACCTCCCGCAATTCTAGACGTTTCTTAGCACGATTTCCAACATCAAAGCGACTCAACAGGGCCTGATTGACTCGATACCATTTTTCTGTCTTGATTTGCTGTTTATCTTTGGCAACATACTCAACTGAAATTTTTCCTGCTTGAGCTAGGCGCATGACTTTTGCCTGAATTGTGGGATCCAAATTTGAAAAGTGAATCTGATTCTTCCCTTGAAACAAGTCTTCTTGCTCTATAGGAGACAAGCCCTGCCCCACTGTCAAAATCTTATCGTAGGAAGAATTGAGTAGGTTGGGCAGCATAGCCTTCAAAATCGAAATCTTGTAGGAAAAGACCGTTTTTCGCATCTGATCCGCCAACCACAACTGCTCGGTATTCAAGACTGGCGTAAAATCCAAAACTTCTGCAATCGACTTCAAGGCTGCCCCGTCATTTTCTTCCGAAAAACCAACTACTATCCCTTGGATCAAGCGGTTTCCTTTCCCAAAGGGAACATGAACCCGCATGCCGACTTGCAGCATTTGGGCAAATACGTCCGGAATTTCATAAGAATAAGGCTGGTCCGTCTGCATGAGAGGGACATCAACGATAACCTGAGCTAACATACTTCTCCTTTCTCTCTTTTTTAGAAAAGAAACCCAGCTGGATCACCAACTGAGTTTTTCTGTCCTTAAATTTTTTCGCCGTCTTCTTTTTCTTTGGCGATTTGCGCTTTAATTTTGCGCTCTTCCTCTTCCAAACGGAGACGCTCTGCTTCTGCTTGACGACGCATTGCTTCTCGTTTTTCTTCTGGATTTGGATGAATAATTACATTGCCTGATTCGATTTCTTCCAAGGCACGAAGTGTCGATTTTACAGATGTAAATTCTTGCGTTGCTCTTGCACCTGCTTCTAATTCATGAGCACGTTTTGCTTCTAAAATAACCAAAGAATACTTTGATGGCACCTTATCTAGCAAGGTATCAATCGAAGGTTTCAACATCATAATATTGTTCTCTTTTCTAAATAGTTTAACGAGCGTTTAATTGCTCATTCATCATTTCATCATAGCGACCAATCACACGGTCCACTCGAAAATGCTCTGCTTCAATAATCTGCTTAACACGCTCCGCAGCAAGTGGTACTTGATCATTCACGACTGCATAATCGTACTCACGCATGAGGGCGATTTCTTCACGCGCACGCTCAATTCGTTTTGCAATCACTTCTTGACTATCTGTTCCACGACCTACCAAGCGGTCTTTTAATTCATCCAAATCTGGCGGTGTTAAGAAAATAAAAACACCATCTGGCACTTTTTGCTTCACTTGAAGAGCACCTTGCACTTCAATCTCCAAGAAAACGTCAATTCCACGATCCAAAGTCTCATTTACGTAAGTCAGTGGTGTACCATAATAGTTTCCAACATACTCAGCGTATTCTAGCATTTGCCCCTGACGAATCAATTCTTCAAATTCTTCGCGAGAACGGAAGAAATAATCCACACCATCTACTTCACCCGGACGTTGCGGACGTGTTGTCATTGAAACAGAATACTCAAACTTGTGATCTGGCGTTGAAAAAATTTCTTTACGAACAGTGCCCTTTCCGACACCGGACGGTCCTGAAAATACAATTAGTAACCCACGCTCTGTCATGACATCTCCTTTTAAATCTTTCATTCTAGTCTAGCAAAAATGCACTGATATTTCAAGCGTTCATCATTATTTTTTTCATTTAACAAAGTATTGTAAACTCAGATGTTTCAAAGTGTTTTCATTGTTTTTTCATCACTGAAAAAATTGACAGAAAAAAATTGTAGCATCCACTACAATTTTCTACTTTATGATAATTTAGTAATGTTGACTGCTTGCAGGCCACGTTGACCTTCTTCAACATCAAATTCAACCTTTTGTCCGTCTTCTAAAGTTTTGAAGCCGTCGCTCTTGATTGCTGAGAAATGAGCAAAAACATCTTGCCCTTCAGTTGTTGAAATAAAGCCGAAGCCTTTTTCTGCGTTAAACCATTTTACAGTTCCTTGTGCCATTTTGAGATACCTCTTTTTATTATTTTGTAAAAACTTTGAAGAGGTACAAACAAGTGAAACTAATAAATAACTCAAAAAACTTATTACACTCACTACTCTAACAGGATATCTACAATAAGTCAACCTTTTACCCTCAATAAATGAAATAACTGACTACAAATGAAAAGAAACACTGAATATTCAGCATTTCTCTCATTATTATTTGGCAATATCTGTTGCTCGTGTCTCACGAATAACCGTAATTTTGATATTTCCTGGATAATCCAAGTTATTTTCAATTTTTTCACGGACATCATGCGCAAGAATCGTTACCTTATCATCACTAATCTTATTAGGATGAACAATGATACGGACCTCACGACCCGCTTGGATAGCATAGGCTTGCTTGATACCGTCAAAGCTGTTAGCGATTTCTTCCAAGTCTTGTAGACGCTTAATGTAAGCCTCCATAGACTCACGACGTGATCCCGGACGAGCTGCACTAAGGGCATCTGCTGCTGCAACGATAACGGCAATCGTGCTCTCTGCTTCTACATCTCCATGGTGACTGGCAATAGTATTGACCACAACAGGATTTTCCTTGTATTTTTTAGCCAATTCGGTTCCAATTTCCACATGGCTTCCATCCACTTCACGGTCAATCGCTTTACCAACATCATGAAGGAAGCCTGCACGACGAGCAAGATTGACATTTTCACCCAATTCAGCAGCCAATACTCCTGAAAGTTTGGCAACTTCAATAGAGTGACGGAGGACATTTTGTCCGTAAGAAGTACGGAAATGCAAGCGTCCCATAATCTTAATCAAGTCTGGATGTAAGTTTGGTGCACCAATTTCATAGGCAGCTGCTTCACCGTACTCGCGAATACGATTGTCCATTTCTACGCGGTGTTTTTCAACCAACTCTTCAATACGAGCAGGATGGATACGACCATCTTGCAAGAGAGCTTCCATTGTCATGCGGGCAATTTCGCGACGAATCGGATCAAAACCGGACAAGATAACTGTTTCTGGCGTATCATCAATGATCACGTCAATTCCTGTCAAACTTTCAAAGGTACGGATGTTACGACCCTCACGACCAATAATACGTCCCTTCATCTGATCATCTGGCAAGTGAACAGAGGTAATGGTCTGTTCTGCCACATATTCACCAGAAATTCGTTGCATAGCTTGAGCCAAGAGCTCTTTAGCAGTCTTGTCTGAACGCTCTTTGATTTCACGTTCAGCTTCTTTGATACGAGTTGCAATTTCGTGAGTTAATTTATCCCGTGTCTCCACTAAGATAATATCGCGTGCCTCGTCTTGGTTCAATGACGCTACTTTTTCCAACTCTTGAGCTTTTTGCTCTTCTAACTTGGCAACCTGTTCCTCGCGCTCATCGATGTGCTTAGTGCGATCTGTCAGACTTTGTTCTTTTTTCTCCAAAGCCTTTTCTTTTGTGGTTAAATTATCATCTTTGCGGTCCAAGTTTGTCGCACGTTCCGCCAAACGAATTTCCGTTTGCTTCAACTCTTGGCGCTCAGATTTGAATTCTTCCACGATTTCTTCACGATATTTACGTGCTTCTTCCTTTGCTTCTAAAAGCATTTCTTTTTTCAAAGATTGGCGATCACGCTCAGCAGTTTTTACAATACTCTCTGCTTCTTGCTCCGCTTTTCCTCTGATATTACTTGCTTCTTGTTCAGCATTTAAAAGTGTCAATTCTGCTGTTTCTTTAGCAGATTTCATTTTTAGGGAAACCGTGATATATCCGATCACTAAACCGATGAGAACAGCAACAAGTCCCAAAGCAAGGGTTACTATGTTCATGTTCCACCTCAATTTTTTATTGGCTTTTTTACAAAAAGTCCTTTTTCATTCTATCATATTTTAAACGATTTCACAAATGGAAATTGCCATTTCCCAGTGGAAAAGAGAGAGCGATTTCAAAAAACTTATGGTATAATCAAAATATACTATAGGAGGAAACTATGACTAAAGAAGTTATTGTAGAAAGTTTTGAACTAGATCATACGATTGTAAAAGCACCTTATATCCGCTTGATTTCTGAAGAAGTTGGCCCTAAAGGGGATGTTATCACTAACTTTGATATTCGCTTGGTGCAACCTAACGAAAATTCTATGGATACAGCGGGTCTCCATACTATTGAACACCTTTTGGCTAAACTAATCCGCCAGCGAATTGACGGTATGATTGACTGTTCTCCATTTGGTTGTCGCACAGGCTTCCATATGATTATGTGGGGCAAGCAGGATCCAACTGAGATTGCAAAAGTTATCAAATCCAGTTTTGAAGCCATTGCCAACGCTGTAACATGGGAAGATGTTCCTGGCACAACGATTGAGTCTTGCGGTAATTACAAGGACCACAGCCTGCACTCTGCACGCGAATGGGCGAAACTCATCCTGTCTCAAGGTATTTCTGACAATGCCTTTGAGCGCCATATTGTGTAAATGAGTCTAAAAATAGTCATTGCGATTTTCTAAACACTCGACTAAACGCTGGGGGAGTCTAATTCTGCATCTTAGCACTGCGTTCAACTATTTTATGTTCTATATACAAAAACCTGGAGTACCTCACTGTACTCCAGGTTTTTTAGTCTAATAATCCAAAGCGTCAGCATATCCAGATCCGTTTCCGACAAAGTATCCTGTTTTCGCATTGATAGAGAAGAGATAGGTACCATCTGGTTTGTAGAGGTTGTAGTAACCTTTTCCGTTGATAATATTGACTTTTTCAAGAATATATTGGTTTCCTGAAACATAGCCACGCGCTTGCGAAGTGGCAATAATTTTCTCCAGAACACCTTCGTTAAAATTCCAAGCATCATTAGTTGGATCGTTATTGATTTTATCCCAATCATATGGTACACGGCTCAAATCACGTTGCAATGTCACTCCTGCTGGAATAGCAATACCGTAGAGCGGATTGTCACCTGCAATAACTGCTGAACTAGACGCTTGTTGCGGCTGTGGAGCAACCGTTTCAGGTGTGGCTGCCGGCGTTTCTACAGGACCAGTTGCAGTCGAACCTGCTGCCTGATTGCTAGTAGCAACTGTCGCATTAGCTTGCTGTGAACGACCAAAGTTTACAGCTGAAGCAATAGCTGCATCTACGCTTTCCATACCCGTCGCAGAGGCGGTTAAGTTTTGTCCTTCTTTGACAATGGCACTGGTGTCCACTTGACCATCTTGAAGGACTGCCTTGTCAAATTGGCCATTGAGTGTTTGGACAGCTTTAATGGCTTTTTCCAAATTACTGTATTTTGTTTTTGCGTCCGCATAAGCACTTGACTTACTATCAATCTTGTCCAACAAGATTTTCAATTCCGCCAACTTCCCGAATTGGCTATTTTTTAAATTCTTCATGCTTGCATCAGTGAAGAAGGTTTTGTAAAGTGTTTCAAAATCTGCTACCGCTGTATTTGTCGAGTTTGAGCTGGTCGTACTTGATTGGCTAGTTGCACTTGACGCTGAGCTACTTGTTTTACTTGATTTATCGTCCCCATTCATCCAGACAAAGGCTGAGGCTAAAACTCCGACAAAGAGGGTAACCAAGGCTGCCCATATCCAGATTTTTTTCTTAGAATCTGAATGACTTACCTCTTCCTCTGGCTCATCCTGTACCACTTCCCACTCATCATCTACTGCTGAAGTTTGAGTTGGTGCAATCGCAGAAATGGGATTGACGACTGGAACTTCGTCTACTTCTAGCTCCAATTCGACTTTTTCTACCACTTCTGCTGGAACCTCTTCTTTATCAGCTTGAACCTTATGAATACCCAACTCCTCAATTTTGTCATCTACTAGCAGGTCTTCTTCCTTGATAACTGGCATGTGGATCTTCGTCTCAAACTTGTCCGCTTCAATGGCTTCTCGGTGTTTTTTGATGTAGCGGTCTAAGACACTATCTGTCTCTGAAATCCCAGCTTCTAAATCCTCTTGACGTCGTGCGGCTTCTCCGACCGTCATTTTTTTGGCTTTTTCAAAATCCAATACTTCTTCGTCTTTTTCTGCCACGACACTGCCTCCTATTCTTTTTCGGCTTGAACCCGCTTCACCCGTTGACCAAAATACTGATAAAGGTCAACTTTCAAGGTTCCGTTGTACAATTTTCTCTTCTTGTCTGCCAAGTTGCCATAACGTTGCTCAAACAATTCATCACTTGTCAAAATAAACTTAGACCATGTTTTTAATGGAGCAAAGGTTTGTCCCATATCTCGGTACAAGCTAACAATCGCTTCATCATCCAAAAGTCGTTCCCCGTAAGGTGGATTGGAGATGATAACTCCGTTAATTTTATCCGTATGTAAATCCTGCAGGCGCATTTGCTTGAAGATGATATCATCTTCTACACCGGCTGCAAAGGCATTTTTCTTAGCAATTTCCACCATGCGGGCATCAATATCTGAACCGGCGATATCCAGCTGCAAATCCGATTTAATGGCAGCTTGTGCTTCTTTGCGTTTTTGCTCCATCAGAGCCTTATCCATCCAATTCCATTCTTCAAAAGCAAAAGAACGTTTGAGACCTGGCGCAATATTGCGTGCCAGCATAGCGGCTTCAATACAGAAAGTTCCCGAACCACATGTCGGATCAATCAATGGCTTGTCTGGATACCAGTTGGATAACTGGAGAAGGGCTGCTGCCATATTTTCCTTGATAGGGGCACCGCCTTTTTCGACACGGTAACCACGCTTAAAGAGACTAGAACCTGTTGTATCAATGAGAACCGTTGCCACATCCTTCAAAATAGACACTTCTATCTTGAACTCTGCTCCCACTTCTTGTAAAGGAACACCTTCTGGACGTGAGAAATGTTTTTGTAATTTCTTGACTACAGCTTTTTTAGAAATAGCCTGCACAGACGGTTCATTGTGGAGTTTTGACTTAACACATTTGGCTTTTGAAATGGGGAATTTACAGCCCAATGGCAGGTAATTTTCCCAATCCAAGCCAAAAACACCTTGAAAGAGTTCCTCAAAAGTGCGCACTGGAAACTGTCCCACCACAATCTTAATGCGATCTGCCGAACGCAACCAGAGATTGGTTTCCATGATTGCCCCTTGGTCTCCTGTAAAGCGAACACGACCGTTTTCCACTTGGCATTCATAGCCCAAATCACGCAGTTCACGCCCTACAACCGCTTCAAGTCCTGCCGCTGCTGTCGCGATTAGTTGATATTGTTTTTTCATATGTCCTCTATTTCAAAAGGGAGGGCTACCCGCCGATTTCTATCAAATCAAACACTGTCAGCCACTCCCTGATACATTCCTCTAAAATCAGAAAGTCTAGGTACTTTCGTCCTAGACTATACCTATTATGCAATTTTCTATAAGCCATGTTTTGTTCCAGTGGTACTAGGCACTACCACCTTCGATAATCATCTGTCTACTGTTTCCAGTCAGGAAATCCGTTCTTTATTTTTCCGTTTTTCCCATGCCCCTACCAAAGTTTGGGTTGCTAGCTTGAGGGGTTTACCGCGTTCCACTTCTCAGGTTTCCCTGAAAACTCCGTCACTGTGGCACTTTCAGACCTATTCAAACGTATCCGAAGACTTAGCCCTTTCGGTCGCCGTAACGCCCGAAGACGTCCCTAGGCTTATGCATTCGCCTAGCACAAACACTACCGGCATCACAGCCAGTGCTAGCATGGACTTTCCTCATGGTAGTCAACTACCACGCGATTATCCAAAAATTGCACATTGACTTAGTCTTGAGCGATTTGCTTGCCGAAGACTTCTTTTTCCAAACGATTCAAACGACGTAAGATGTCAAAGTTTGTCGCAGATGATGTGCGTTCTGTACGCAAAGTATCTGTTGTTTCAACAACTGGTGAACTTGGACGTGAGCTATTTGCAGAAACGGCTTTGAGGCGAGCAATTTCACCCTTTAATTCTTTGATAATTGCTTCATAGGCATCATAATCTTTCATGATGTCATCCAAGAAATCATTTACCTCATCCTGGTCGTAACCACGGAAACTTGTTTTGAAATCTTGCTCAAAAATGTCTTTAGTTGTGTACTTAATACTTGCCATTCCTCACTCCTCATTCTATAAAAATGTCGCTAGCTCTATTATATTAAAAATTCAGAGTAAAAATCAAGCTAAATCACTCATTTTCTTCAATTTTTTCAGCAACTTCGTTCAGTCTATCAAAGGTAAGCGTTTTTCTAGTATAGCCTTCTTTTTTTACCATCTCGTGAACCAAATATTTCAAGTTTGTTTCATTTTCATTATCGTAAAATAAATAAGCACCATCCGTATTATCCAAGAGAAAACGATTGTAATCTCGAAATTGTCCTGGATTTTGATAAGACGGAAAAGCTGACTTGGTAAAATCAACTGACTTAAAGGCTGCTAATTTGATTTGATTGCTTTCATTCCAGTTCTCACCATGATTTTCAAAGCAGAAAATCGTCGCTAATTGGCAAGTATATCCCTCTTGACGCAAGTCTTTCAACACTTCTAAGGTCCAAGATTCAAAGCCTAAATTTCCAGTAAAAATAAACCATTCCGCGCCATCTTCCATCAGGCGAATCAAATCTTCTCGAATAGCTTTTTTTATAACTGGAAGTCGTTTATCCTTATCTGAGAAAATTCCCAAATCTGTGTGACGATAGCCTGATACTAGTACTGTCTTCATGCGCTTTACTTGAACCTACTTCTTATTTTATGTTATAATATGCTGATAATAGTCTATCAAGAAGGAGTCATATGGTCAATTATCCACATGGGATTCGGAAAATGCATTCGCATCCCTCAAAAGTTACAAAACAAAAACAAGTGGACTTTGCCAACCGTGGAATGAGCTTTGAAGCTGCCATCAACGATAGCAATCAATATTATCTGGCTCACAAGTATGCTGTTATTCACAAAAAGCCGACACCTGTTCAAATTGTAAAAGTAGATTATCCTAAGAGAACTCGGGCAAAGATTGTAGAAGCCTACTTTAGACAAGCTTCTACGACAGATTATTCTGGTGTTTTTCGTGGTCATTATATTGACTTTGAAGCCAAGGAAACTCGCCAGAAAACTGCTATGCCCATGAAAAACTTCCACGCTCACCAAATTGAACACATGCACCAAGTACTGGAGCAAGATGGCATTTGTTTTGTTCTCCTTCATTTTTCAAGTTTGAAGGAAACCTATCTTCTGCCAGCCAAACCCTTGATTGATTTTTATAAGATTGACCAAGGTAGTCGCTCTATGCCGTTGGATTATATTCGTCAGCACGGCTTTAAAATCATGATGGGAAGTTTTCCTAGTCTTCCCTATCTCGAAATTGTTGAAAAAAATCTTTTAGGTGGTGAATCTATTGAATAATACGAACCTTAAAAAAATCCTTATTCTTGCAGCCAATGTGCTTCTTACAGGATTTCTAGTTGTCTTCTTGGCAGGTGCAGGACTCGCTGCCTACTATCTTTCATCTGCACCCGCTTTGACAGAAAAAGCCTTGACAGCAACCACATCCAGCAAGATTTATGACAAGGATGGAGAACTCATTGCAGATTTGGGCTCAGAAAAGCGTTCTAATGCTAAAACCTCTGAAATCCCGACTGACTTAGTCAACGCCATCGTCTCGATTGAGGACCAACGATTCTTCAATCACCGCGGGGTCGATGTGGTCCGTATCGCTGGCGCCTTTCTCCATAATTTAACAGGAAACAGCTTGCAAGGCGGATCGACGCTCGATCAACAGCTCATCAAATTGACCTATTTCTCAACTTCTACACAGGATCAAAATATCAAGCGTAAAATCCAAGAAGCTTGGCTGGCTATGCAGTTAGAACGCCGAAATACCAAACAAGAAATCATGACCTACTATATCAATAAGGTCTACATGTCTAATGGTAACTACGGTATGAAAACAGCCGCCAATACTTACTACGGCAAGGAATTAGCTCAGCTTTCTTTAGCCCAATTAGCCCTCTTAGCTGGGATGCCTCAAGCACCCAACCAATATGATCCTTACACACAACCAGAAGCAGCTAAAAACCGCCGTGACCTAGTGCTTTCACAGATGTTGGATGAAAAATACATCACTGAAAAGCAATACAAGGAAGCTGTTGCAACACCTGTAACTGACGGTTTGCAATCACTTTCTTCAACTGCTGCCTATCCAGCTTACATGGATAACTACCTCAAAGAAGTTATCGAAGAAGTTCAAGAAAAAACAGGCTATAATCTTCTAACAACTGGTATGAGTGTCTACACTAACGTAGATGCTGCCGCTCAAAAGCAATTGTGGGATATCTACAATTCTGTTGATTATGTAAACTATCCCGATGACACCTTACAAGTTGCTTCTACCGTTGTTGATGTTACAACTGGTCGCGTCGTTGCCCAATTGGGTTCTCGAAACCAGTCTAGCAGCGTTTCCTTCGGAACCAACCAGGCGGTTGAAACCAACCGTGACTTCGGTTCTACTATGAAACCATTGACAGACTATGCTCCTGCTTTTGAGAATGGTGTCTTGGCTTCTACAGCTGATATCATCGTGGACGGTCCTTATAATTATCCTGGTTCTACAACACCTGTCTACAACTGGGACCACAGCTATTATGGCAATATTACTTTCCGGACAGCCTTGCAATACTCTCGGAATGTTCCTGCTGTAAAAATGCTCGAAGCTACTGGTTTAGACAAGGCAAATGCCTTCCTAAACAGTGTGGGAATCTCTTACCCTGAATTGTTCTATTCAAATGCCATTTCAAGTAATACAACTGATTCCAACAGCAAATACGGAGCAAGCACAGAAAAAATGGCTGCTGCCTACGCTTCTTTTGCCAATGGTGGAACTTACAACAAGCCATACTATGTCAACAAGATTGTCTTCAGTGACGATACTGTCAACGAATACTCTCCAGAAGGTACAACAGTTATGTCTGCTGAAACAGCCTATATCATAACAGATACACTGAAGTCTGTTATGACCTATGGAAATGGTCTCAACGGTGCCGTATCTGGTGTGCCTATGGCTGGTAAAACGGGTACCTCTAACTACTCAGATGATGAAATTACTAATATTCTAGCTAATAACGAAGCTGCTAACTATAGCACCATGGTTGTGCCAGATGAAAACTTTGTTGGTTTCTCAACCAAGTATGCTATGGCTGTTTGGACTGGTTACACCAACCGTGCCACACCTGTTCTAGACAATGGAATGTTAGTTGCTACTGACGTTTATCGCAACATGATGAGCTACCTCAATCCTGTAGAAACAGCTACTGACTGGGAAATACCTGATGGTCTTTACCAATCTGGTATCTACCTCTACATGCGCGGAAAAACAGGAAGTTACACTGCTAGAAATAGCTACGGTTATCCAAGTTACGGTACAACATACAGCTCAAGTAGTTCATCTGTAGAAGAGACTAGCACAAGCAGTTCAGCAAGCACTGCTGAAACAACTAGTACCGAGGCTACAGAAACAACCACCTCCACTAGCGAAGCAACTTCAACAAGTACTCAAGCTACCACAGGTCAATAAACCCAAACATAGAAGTCCAACGACTTCTATGTTTTTCATTTTTATCTGCTTTATGGTAAGATAGTCATATGAAACCAGAAGAATTTTATCAAGCCTTAGAAAAAGCAAATATTCACCTCACTGAACATCAAAAGCAACAGTTTCAGCGCTATTTTGAACTCCTAGTCGAATGGAATCAGAAGATTAATCTAACAGCCATTACGGAGCTTGAAGAAGTTTACTTAAAGCATTTCTACGATTCTATTGCGCCTATCTTGCAAGGACATATTAAGAATGAAAACATTCGTCTGCTGGATATTGGCGCGGGAGCAGGTTTTCCTAGCCTTCCTATGAAAATTATTTATCCAAATCTGGATGTGACTATTATCGACTCTCTCAATAAGCGAATCAATTTCCTAAACTTACTCGCGGAGGAATTAGGGTTAGAAAACGTGCATTTCCATCACGGACGAGCAGAGGATTTTGCCCAAGACAAACTTTTTCGTGCCCAGTTCGATTTAGTAACCGCACGCGCTGTCGCCCGTATGCAAGTCCTGTCTGAGTTGACAATTCCTTACCTCAAAGTCAATGGTCGCTTGATTGCTCTGAAAGCTTCAAATGCTGGAGACGAATTACTAGAAGCAAAAAATGCTCTCTCTCTTCTCTTTGCCAAGGTGCTGGAAAATGTTGACTATAGCCTTCCAAATGGTGACCCCCGTAATTTGACGATTGTCGAAAAGAAAAAAGAAACGCCGAACAAATACCCTCGTAAGGCAGGATTGCCTAACAAGAGACCACTCTAAGATCGAAAGCTTGTTTCGGTCTTTTCTGTCATTCAAGCAGCAAAAAATCCCTCGCTCGAGGGATTTTTTGCTGCTTTCGATTAGTTGCTTTCTTTTCTACTTGTAATAAGTGCTGAGACCAAGCTTATCAAAGCTAGTGTAAAACCTAGTTCATACAGGGCGAATGGTGTCTTGTCTCCTGTTCTTGGAAGAAGTTTCTTCTCAGTTGATTCTGGTTTCGCCTTAGTTGAATTGGTTCCTGAAATAGATTTTCCTACTGGCTGAGCTTGTGGGGTCTCGGTTGCAGTTGCTGATTGTTCTGACTTCGGAACTTCGATTTCACCGATTGCTGCAATAACTCGATGGGCAGATTCTTGTGCATCTTCTTCTGTTTCAGCTGACGATCGTACTCTGACTTATCTTCCTTAGCAGCCTCACGAAGACCATCTGATAAACTAAGAATACCTAACTGGCATTTGCGCTCGGATTTATCAATCTTGTCTGCTGCATCTAAAATGCCTGCGCCAAATTGACCAAGAATTGCTAGTTGACGACCGCGCTCCTGCTTATCGATTGTTTCCGTAGCTACTGAAATCCCCTCTGACAAGCCAAGAACTGTTAATTGTCGGTCATGTTCTTTTGAGTCATTCTTACCGACTGCCTCTAGTCCATCTGATAAACCAGCTAGTTTTTTTGAGATGGTAGCTTTTGTCACTTTCTCACGAATATCTTCAGGAATATTCATATCTTTTGTCAGCGCAAGCAGTTCATCTGCTAATTTAAAATAACGATCGCGATTCTGCTGCAAAGCAGACTCAAGAGACTCAATTCATTTTGAACTTTTGTTTTATTTTCTGGAGAGATTACTTTTTCACCAGTAGCAGCTAAACTAATATATTTTGACCAAGCAACATCGCGGAATTTTTTTGGTACATTATTATTTTTTATAGGCTAATAATTTATCCAAATTCTCATAAAAATCTTTATCTTTTTCCTGCTCTTTCGTAATCACTCTCGGTCTCTTACCCATCTCCTCTGCCAAGACTGGATGTGTTAGTCCTGCACTTGCTAGTCCTAGGCCTATCAGGGCGGAGACGACATCAACAGTAAACTTACGGATACCAAAGCGCTGTTGCATTTTGAAAAGGTTCTTTTCCTGTCCTTTTTTTCATATATATTCCTTTTGACCCAAACAATTTGAGTCTAATTTTTTATACCTTTTATAAAATCATTTCATGGATCAAATAAATATATAAGTTCAATTTCTTACATTACCGGATGTATTCTTTGTATATGCATAAAAAAACAAACTTCCTAATTGAAAGTTTGTTGATTCTCCTATTTCATCTAAGCCCATGGGTTGTAAAATCTGCCCTGATTGACGAAAAAAAGTCCAATTGTGAGACAAATCAAGATAAGAAGAAGGAATAAAACCAGCCAGTCCACTATTTTCATAGCTTGGTAACTGTACCAGGTCCGTGCTTTGTTTTTCCAAAAACGGCGCAATTCCATAGCCGTTGAAACGGTATCAATTCGCTCTAATGATGAAAAAATCAGCGGAGTAACGAGAGCGAGGTTTCCCTTAATTCGTTGTAAAAGAGGAGCTTTTTTCGATAATTCAAGCCCACGCGCCTCCTGAGAGAGACGAATCGTATAGAACTCCTCTTGAATATCTGGAATGTAGCGCATGGTCAGACTAACTGCATAGGCAATCCTGTAAGATAGACCAATTCGATTGAGACTGGAAGCAAACTGGCTGGGATGAGTTGTCATCAAAAACACTAAAGCCAGGGGCACTGTTGAAAAATACTTGAGAGCTAGATTTAACAAATAAAAGAGTTCTTGACTAGTCACGGTATAGGATCCAATTCCTTGCCATAAAAGCGCCTTACTGCCGTATAATTCTACACCGTATTCAGGAGCAAAAAGATAGACCATGACCACATTTAATAATGCAAAAACAATAGCCAGCGCCAAAACAAAAGAAACTTTCTTTAGGCGAATCGCAGACAGCTTGAAGAAGACTAACGAGAGCAATCCCAAGCCTAAAATCAATCTGGTATCGTAGGTCACCATGACCAAGATAGAAATAACAAGAAAGGCTAGCAATTTGGAAACGGCTGATAGACCATGAATAAAGCTATCTCCTTTTTGGTAGCCGATTAGACTTTTTTGACTCATTGGCAACCTCCTTTTTCCATATAGAGATAGGTTAATTGCAAGGGACCCACTCCCATGCGCTTGGCTAATACAAAGATACTTGTTTCTTTAAGATTGGCTTGGCGTGTAACGACTGAATCGCTTAAAATCTCAGCAGGACTGGCGTCCTCGATGATCTGACCGTTCACCATGACCAGAGCTCTATCCGAGTAATCCAGCATCAGCTGCATATCATGAGTAATCATGATAATGGTATGACCTTGATGATTGAGCTCGTTCAGAAATTCCATAATTTCAGTATAATTGCGTTGGTCTTGACCAGCAGTTGGCTCATCTAACAAGATAATTTCTGGACCGAGGACCAAAATTGACGCAATTGTGACACGTTTTTTCTGACCATAAGACAGAGCGGAAATCGGCCATTTTCTGTAAGCATAGAGTCCACAGGTTTTCAAGACTGCATGCACACGCTCCACCACTTCTTCTTCTGGAATTCGGCGGAGTCGTAGACCCATTGCGACCTCATCAAAAATCATAGTTTGACTGATCATTTGGTTTGGATTTTGCAGGACATAGCCAATTCGTTCAGCCCGCTCTTTGACAGAGTCGGCCGAGATTGACTGTCCCTTCCATCTAACCGTCCCCTTAGCCTCTAAAAAGCCACAAAGAACCTTGGCTAGGGTAGACTTTCCTGCTCCATTTTTTCCGACAATTGCTAATCGTTCGCCCTTACGAAGTTGGAAGCTAACATTGTCCAAAACAAGGTCAGCTTGATAGGCATAGGAAAGATTTTCTGCTTCCAGCAAGATTTCTCTCTTATTTTCATTGACATCAAAAAAAGGAAGTTGAGGCTTTTCAAGACCGGATAAATCCAGCTGATCCAAACGACTGAGGTGGTAAGCTTCTTCCACTGGGTAATGCAAGGCGCGCAAGGTGGAAATGTAGAGAGGCTCTCGAATGCCATGTTGAGCTAAGAGCGAGGTGGCTAAGAGCTCATCTGGATGACCATTAAAGACAATACGACCGTCACTCATAAGAACAATACGGTCCACCGAACGATAAAGGACATCTTCCAAGCGGTGCTCAATGATTATGGTCGTCGTTCCTTCTTCCTTATGCAAGCGGTCAATCAAATCAATGGTATCCTGACCAGCTTGCGGATCGAGATTCGCAAGCGGCTCATCAAAAAGCAAAATCGGACTTTCATCAATAAGGACACCTGCCAAGCTAGCCCGCTGCTTTTGTCCACCTGATAGGTCTTGCGGACGGTGCGCCAGCAGATTTTCCAACTCCAAACGCTCAGCCCAATCTGCCACGCGCTCCCGCATAAGTGATGGCGCTACCTGATCATTTTCCAAGGCGAAGGCCAAATCCTCTGCGACTGACAAGCCAATAAACTGACCGTCCGTATCTTGCAAGACTGTCGAAACCAGAAGGGATTTTTCATAAATCGACATGCTAAAAGCCTCTTGACCCCTGATCAAGAGCTCTCCGCTCGATTTTCCTTTGTAAGTATTGGGAATCAGCCCATTCAGGCATTGTCCAAGAGTAGACTTACCTGAGCCCGACGGTCCCAAAATCAAGACTTTTTCGCCCTGATAAATTTCTAGATTGATTTCCTTCAAGGTTGGCTCCTGCTGGGCCTGGTATTGAAAGCTAAAATCCTTGAACTCGATGATTTTTTTCATGTACCTATTATAGCGCAAAAATAGGCAATAAAAAAGGCTGACTTCCTTATTTTGGAAAGGAAACCGCCTCAACTAGAAATTGATTGGCTGACTGATTGATGATAATATCAAAGTCCTCCTTATATGACTCCATGAAAGCTTGGTACTGTCGTCTACGACGGTCGGCATTTTTCTGGATAAAATCTGGAATACGCCTCCTTTCAGCTACATCACGCGCCAGCCGACGAGACAATTCTGTTTCTGCATCAGTGTAGATGAAAATGGGCAAGTCAAACAAGTCCTTATCCAGAAATGTTGGTGACATTCCTTCTACCAAAAGAATTGGCTTGGACCCTCTCAGCACCTCCTCCTTCTTCCAAGGCATGTCAGGCGTCAGCAAGTCCATGCCTCTTTTTAACATAGCAATGTCTCGCTTAAGGCTAATGAGCTCGTGCCGGGCAGGATGACAGGCTGTAATGGCTTCATCGACCAAGTGACCATCTTGGTCAGCTTTCAGAAATAATTGCTTACTTATCTGACCAGGAATGACATAGAGATTACCCTCAGGGAGATTAACTCTATCTGCTCCCAGATAGACCGTCAACTCTTCTGCAAAGTTTGACTTTCTTGAACCTCCATGACCACAGATACGAATGGTTGGAGAGATTTTTTCTTTACAAAAAGCTGCGATTGCCTGCAGTAATTCTTCTTTTTTCATATTTCTAGTATAACAAAAAAACAAACCAGACCAGCTGATTTGTCTTTATTTTATTAGGCACCAACTGTTGCTGGTAATTCTTCGCCGATAGCTGCCAAGCGGTCTGCCCATTCTTGTCGCGTCAAGCCATTTTCAGCTACATAGCGGTTGCGTTCATGGGCACGGCATTCTGCTGAACAACCACGAACGTAGGCAGCTTCTGTCTCTTCAGACATGAAAATTTGTTCATTACAGTATGGATTAGCACAATTAACATAACGTTCACAAGCTTCACCAGTAATATGGTCACGTCCAATCACAGTTGGGTTGACACGGTTGATGGGTACAGATATACGCTCGTCAAAGACATACATAGCACCATCCCAAAGTTCGCCCATGACTTCTGGATCTTTTCCGTAAGTCACGATACCGCCGTGCAACTGACCAACATCTTTAAATCCTTCACGGACCATCCAACCAGAGAATTTTTCACAGCGAACGCCTCCTGTACAGTAAACAACGACGCGTTTTTCCATGAACTTTTCCTTGTTGTCACGCACCCATTGTGGCAATTCACGGAAGTTACGAATATCTGGACGAATCGCACCACGGAAATGACCAAGGTCGTACTCGTAATCGTTACGTGTGTCAAGAACGACTGTATCCTCATCAAGAAGAGCTTCCTTGAAC
This sequence comes from Streptococcus hepaticus, assembly GCF_043656315.1. Taxonomy (NCBI): domain Bacteria; kingdom Bacillati; phylum Bacillota; class Bacilli; order Lactobacillales; family Streptococcaceae; genus Streptococcus; species Streptococcus hepaticus. The sequence goes on along the minus strand of NZ_JBINIY010000010.1, from coordinate 30,220 downwards.
TGTTGCGGATTGAGGTATTCACCAGTTGTTTCAAGTGGATTAATATCGCTGTCAAAATCGTTGTCTTCCAGTCCCAAGTGAACGATTTCTTTCTTGTAGCGAACAAACATTTTTTTGAAAGCATCGCGTGGTTCTTCATCGAATTTGAACCAGAGATCCGCAAAACGCTCATCGCTATGCACCCAGTCCATGTATTTTTGAGTTGTTTCGTAGTCACCAGATACGGTACCATTGATTCCTTCATCCGCAATCAAGATACGGCCCTTCAGTCCAATTGATTTACAAAAATCCAAGTGCACTTGAGCATATTCTTTGGCATTTTCAATAGGAACATATTTATAATATAGCAATACACGAATATCGTTTGACATTTTCTAATTTCTCTCAATCTTTTAATGTTATTGTTCTATTGTACCGATTTTGGTTGGAGATAGGAAATAATTTGACTGAAAATCCTAGGCCTGTGCTATACTTAAACTATGAAAAAAGAATGGATTTTACTCATCACACTCATCGTTTTTGGGATAGGTATGGTGGCAGGTTATTTCTTCTATAAAATGGAACTCAAAGACGATAAATCCGCCTCTCCCTTCAAATATATCCGCCAGTTGCCCACTAAAAAAGCACTGGAACAGGCACCTCAAGTCTATGCAACTATCCACAAAGCCTTGATGACAGCTGAAGAGCAGGAAAAGGTCACTGCTAAACTGACCAAGCACATCAAAAACTTACAAGAACTAGGCTGGTCAAATCAGGCCATCTGGAAGGGCTACCTCTACCAAATGGACCGTCAAACCAAGACCGAAACCGTTGGTAGCTACTTGGACCAGCGATTTGCAGAGACCAAAAACTTTGGTTCCACTGCCTATACAGATCTCTGGCGCCATTCAGGCTACAAAAAATCTGCTAAGTCTGCTCGCGCCTTACTCGAAAAAGCCATGGAGCTAGTTGGCATGCCGGAAGACTTGTCCGGTCAGCCTAAGGAAACTCAAAAATTAATTGCTACATTTGACGACCAACTGGAACCAGATGATAACTTCTGGAAATATTTTTCCAACACTGTACAAGTAGCCTTTCCTAAAAATACCTTGGCCGATGAACAGGATATTTTAGCACGGAAAATTCATCAGTTCCGCTATGTCATTTCCTCGCAACAAGCACAATGGGTGCGGTTAAATTACAAAAAACAGGGCATGACAGACGCTCAAGCTCTGGCTATTTACATGAAGGACATGGATGAAATGAATTCCTTCCTGGAAGAAGCCGGCATCGTCAATTCTGACTACTACTATGACTATAATTATGGGGAATCCGCTCGCCTTCACAACAAGGTTGCCGTAACCATTGATGGGACTGGTCTAGTGAAAATCCACCGTCCTGACAATATCAACCAGGTCAACTTCAAGATTGTCATGGATTTCTACAGTGAATTTATCCTCGATGAAGCTGGAAATTTCCTCAATGAAATTGATGCTGAAAAAATCACAGAAAATGGGGTTGTCAACGGGGCTAGTTACAACTATGCCAATGAAAACAATGCCTTGCACCGTACTCTGGACGTCAAACCCATTCGTGTACACGATCCTGAGTTTCGGAAAAATTTTTCCGAGAAAACAGGACTGCACTACCGTACACCAAACAGCCTAAAATCTCCAGAAGCTGCAACCCAACGGCAAAAATGGGAAAATTCCTACTTCAATCCGAAAGGCAACTTTGCCATTGACAACCAATCCGCTTCGCAGAGAGTCAAGGACAGCATTCAAACATTTCAAAAACTAGTAGAGGAGGCTAAGAAAACCAATGCGCAAGTCAAATAAACCAATGATTTTCATCAGCCTAGGGCTTCTTCTTGTCACTGCATTAGGAGTATTTGTCGGACAGGCTCTGTCGCCTAAGAAACCTATTTCTAAAAAAATAAAAGAAGCAGCCGTAAGCCAGTTGGAAATCGGTAAAACCTATGAAATCTACGGTGAGCTAACCCTGATTGATGAGCAGCACTATGTTTATCTCTTTGACGATACGGATTATGAAAGTCAGGAAGAACTGGAAGAGGTGCAGGAGGAAAATTATCCTGACCAGATTTACCCAGCTCTCTACTATTATCAAGGGGAATATAAGCGTGAAGGAGACAATATCTACCTCAAACCAACCAAAGAAATCAGCATCTTCTTTGAAACCTTGGCCGATGTCAAAAAGAAGACCTATTTTCAAGTAACGGAGACCGCACTGACAGGTAATTTCGAAGACCAAGCCCAGCTTATCAAAAAAGATGGCGTCTATATGGTCTCTTTAGGTGCTGATGATGATAACTTCCAAGTCATTCCTTCTTCTGCCAAACTCGCCAAGTCTAGTGCAGAATTCCTTGCTAATTATACAAAGGCAAACAAAAAGGACTAGCAATTCAAACTGTTATTCCTTTTCTTTATTATTCATCAACAGAGAGACTTCCTGATTGGGTACGAGTTTTCGCATAAACATTTATCAACAGCGTTCCTGCTACACCAATCGTCACCGCATTCACAATCCCCGCAACCAATCCCTGTACAAAAACTTTATTAGCTGGCTCGTGGTAAATGACAATGTCTAAGACCGGCGCTACAAGCCCCCAAGCAAGGATATTGGTCACAATCTGCGTACCGTTAAAGAGCAAGATATCCTTAGAAGTAAAAATCCCTTCTTCCACGCGCAAGCGATTTTTCAACAGACCAATCAAGAGTCCAACTACACCAGAAGCTAAAATCCAAGACCACCATGGGCTATAGGTCACTGAATCCTTCACCGTATGACCAATAAAACCAATCAGAAAACCAACGACTGGCCCAAAAATAACTGAAAATAGCGACTGAACAGCGTACTGAAGTTGGATATTGGTATCGGGTACAAAGGTCGGGATGTTGATGACCAAACCAATGACAACAAAGAGGGCTGCTCCGATACCAGTTGCTACAACTGTTTTAATTGAATTATTTTTCATTTTTACTCCTACATATTTCCTATTTGTCCAAAGAACTTCTCTATTATAGCGAAAAATCACCTATTTGACCAATAGATGATTTTTTATTTGTACTTTGTATTTTCTTATCCTTAAGCAACAATCGCTTTGGCTACTTCTTCAACTGTCATGCGTGAGAAGTAACGAGTTGTATCAATCGTTTGCAGTTTTTCCAAGATATCTTTGTATTCATAACGAGTACCAACCAAGAGATTTTCAATATCTGCCACATCTTCAATCCCGAAGAAGTCCCCGTAAATCTTGATAGACTCAATGACTGAGTTTTCTGTCTTGATGTAAGAAGTAATCTTACCAGCTGGGTAGCGAACAGCACGTTCTACTGTATATTCTGGCGCTTTTCCGTAAGTCCAATCCCAAGTCGCAAACTGCTCATCGCGTAATTTTTGAATAGCTGCTAATTCTGTTGCATTGAGGACATACTCATCCATATCAGGATATTCTTCCTTCATTTGGTTCAGAATAGCATCGCTGAATTCTTGGACGGTAATCTTATTTTCCAAGTGATCGATGATATTGGTTACGCGAGCACGGACTGACTTAACTCCTTTGGACTCAATCTTGTCTTTAGAGACCTTAAGAGCCTGCCCCAGAACGGACATATCTACATCAAAAAGAAGACAACCATGGTGCATCATACGGCCATTGAAGTAGGCTTGAGCATTTCCCGCAAACTTTTGACCGTCAATTTCAAGATCGTTACGGCCAGTAAATTCAGCCTTAACCCCCAGTTTAGCCAAAGTATCAATAACAGGTTTTGAGAAGGTCTTGAAGTCAAAGGCACCCTCGTCAGCCTTGTTTGAAATGATGGTATAGTTAAGGTTATTGAGATCATGATAAACCGCACCACCACCTGATAAACGACGGACGACATGAATACCCTTCTCATCTGTAAATTCTTTATTGATTTCTTGAATGGTATTTTGGTGCTTACCGATGATAATAGCTGGCTCGTTAATCCAGAGAATAAAAATTTCATCAATATTTTTCAATTCACGAAAAGCATAAGCCTCCAGGGCAATATTATAAGCTGGATCATTTGACTGATTGACAATGTATTTCATGGGAACTCCTATTCATATTGTTAGCGTATACAGGATTATTATAACAGAAAAAATCTAAAAACAGGAAAAAAGTGTCTGAAACCAGTACTTCTTTTTCTCCTACTTTGAAAGTTGCCGACTGATACATTCCACTTTTTCTCGCATCTAATCATTTTGAATGTATAACATCACAAAAAGAGTCTAAAACAACCGTTTCAGACTCTTGATGATGTAAAACCTAAATCATGATTTATTTACGTTTTGGTGGGTTGTGAATTGCTTCACCCAATACGTCTGCAAAGGCTTCGTACATAACTTCAGAGAAGGTTGGGTGACCATGGATTGACAAGAGCAATTCGTCAACTGTCAATTCATTTTCCATGATTGTTGCAGCTTCGTTGATCATTTCAGCAGCTGCTGGACCAATGATGTGTACACCAAGGATTTCGTGGTATTTCGCATCAGCGATAACTTTTACAAAACCTTGTGCTTCGTTAGAAGCGATGGCACGACCGTTACCTGTAAAGCTATTTTTACCGATAAGGATGTTGCCGTATTGTTCGCGGGCTTGTTCTTCTGTCAAACCAACCATGGCTACTTCAGGATGTGTGTAAACAGCCGCTGGTGTGAATTCAAGGTTAGCTTTACGCGTGTTACCGTGCATTGCATTTTCAGCAGCAACTTCACCCATACGGTAAGCAGCATGGGCAAGCATTTTCGTACCATTGACATCACCTGGTGCGTAGATACCTGGGATAGATGTTTCTTGATATTCATTAACTTTGATACGGTTGCGGTCCATTTCAAGGTTAAGATTTTCAAGACCATTCATTTGTGGTACACGACCGATTGAAAGAAGAGCTTTTTCAGCAATAACTTCTTCGCCATTGTTAAGTTTCAAGGTCAATTGGTTGTTTGCTTCAACGATTTCAGAAACACCAACTGATGTCTTGATCTTCATGCCTTTCTTAGCAAGGATTTTTTGAAGTTCAAGAGAAACTTCTTTATCCATTGCAGGGATGATACGGTCAGCCATTTCAATAACAGTTACGTCAACGCCGTATGAAGCCCAGACAAGACCAAGCTCGATACCAACGACACCACCACCCATAACTGCGAGTGATTTAGGCATTTCACGAAGGTCAAGGATATCGTCAGATGTCAAGACAAGTGATGACTCGATACCTGGGATGTTGATACGAGATACTTTTGAACCTGTCGCAAGGATGATGCTGCGGCCTTTGATTGTTTCAGAACCAATAGTGACTGTCTTGTCAGGGTTTACTTGACCAAGACCATTGAAAATCGTCACTTTGTTAGCCTTAAGAAGACCTTTAACACCGCCTGTCAAGGTTTTAACAACTGAGTTTTTAAATTCAACTGTCTTATCCATGTCGATGGTGTAGTTTGTTGATGCCAAGTTGATACCACGACCAGCAGCATGTTTGATACCGTCAAGGATTTCAGCATTTTTAAGGTAAGTCTTGGTTGGAATACAGCCGACATTCAAACAAGTACCACCAAATTCAGATTTTTCAACGATAGCGATTTTACCACCAAGTTGAGCACCTTTGATGGCTGCGTAATAACCAGCAGGCCCACCACCAACAACAATCATATCGTATTCATTAGCGGCCAAGTCAGCTTTAGGTGCTTGGGCAGCCGCGGCTGGTGTAGAAGGAACTTCAAGACCTGCAGCTTGTAAGTCAGCAGTAGCTTGAGCAACTTCAGCTGCTGCTGGTGCAGCAGATTCGCCAACCACTTCGCCTTCAACACCGATGTATCCGATGACTTCTGTAACTGGAACGACTTCGCCGTTTCCACGCACGATTTTCAAAAGAACACCTGAATCTTCAGCTTCCAATTCCATACTTGTCTTATCAGACATCATTTCCAAGATGACATCGCCTTCATTGACAACATCACCTTCTTGTTTTTTCCACTCGATGATTTCGCCTTCTTGCATGTCAACGCCAAGTTTAGGCATAATAATTTCAACAGCCATTTTATTTTTTCCTTTCAGAACTTTCTTTTTTATACTTGTCTATGGTGGTGGGGTCGCCAGCGAACCATTGGTTCCACGACTTATTTTTGAGCCTAGCGTCTCGAACATCTCTTCATAAGAGCTGTTCTTTTCACCACAGCGACAGGTATCGTTTTAGCTCACTTCGTTCGCTTCGTAAATACCAATTTTCAATCTATAGCTATTCTATCAGATCAACAGTTCCAATGGATTTTCAAGCAGGTTCTTGAGATCCACCATGAATTTAGCACCATTCATACCGTCGATGATACGGTGGTCAATGGTCAAGCAAAGCGCCATGATTGGACGAATTTTCACTTCACCGTCGATAACAACTGGTGTTTGAACCGTTGAAGCCACACCCAAAATTGCTGAGTTTGGTTGATTGATAATTGGATTAAATGTCTTGGTACCAAACATACCCAAGTTTGTAATGGAGAAGGTTGAACCTGACATTTCAGCACCTTTCAACTTACCAGATTGAGCTTTTTTGATGACATCTTTTGAAGCAACCACGAAGTCTGACAAGCTCATTTTATCTGCACCGTGAACAACTGGTACAACAAGACCCTCGTCAAGACCAACGGCGATACCAAGGTTAACAAATTTATGCAATTCGATTTCTTGTGCATCGTTGATAAGAGAAGCGTTCATATAACGGTGCTCTTCTTTCATCAAGGTACGTGTTACTGCAAGACCAATCAAGTCAGTAAAGGTCACTTTAAGACCTGTTTTGTTCATGATTGGCTCAAGGATTTGTTTACGAAGTGCCATGAGGTTGGTCATGTCAATATCGTAGTTAAGTGTGAAGGTTGGAGCTGTAAGGTAAGAGTTAACCATTCCTTTAGAAATTGCCTTCCGCATAGCTGACATCTTGATGATTTCAACGCCTTCTGGCAATTCTTTCTCTGGTTTTTCTTCTTTCTTAGCCGCAACTGGTGCTGTAGCTGGCGCTTGAGCAGCAATGTAAGCAAGAATATCTTCTTTTCTTACCTTACCTGAATGACCTTGTCCGGCAACAAGAGCCAAGTCAATACCTTTGTCAGCTGCCATTTTACGAGCAAGTGGAGTCGCTTTGGGCTGAGCATTCTTGAAGTCTTCAACGTCAACTTTGTGAACTCGACCATTGGCACCTGTTCCTAGAACACTGCCCAAATCAATCTTCAAGTCTTTAGCTGTTTTACGAGCAGCTGGAGTTGCACGAACTTTTCCACCACCTTGAGGTGCTGCGGCTGGTTTTACTTCAGCTGCTACTGGAGCAACTGGCGCAGGTGCTGCTTCTTGAACAGGAGCCGCTGCTGGTGCTGAACTTGCTGCTGCAGCCACATCAACTGTTTCTCCTTCCGCACCGATATAACCGATGACTTCTGTAACAGGCACAACTTCACCATTTCCACGAACGATTTTAAGCAAGACACCTGACTCTTCAGCTTCCAATTCCATGCTGGTTTTGTCAGACATCATTTCCAAGATAACATCGCCTTCATTGACAACATCACCTTCTTGTTTTTTCCACTCGATGATTTCGCCTTCTTGCATATCAACACCGAGCTTTGGCATGATGATTTCTACTGCCATGAATTTTCCTTCTTTCTAAAACATGTAAAATCTAGCAGGATTTTCGCCCTGCCAGATTGGAAACTATAATCTTTTTACCAAAGAAAGTTGTCTGTCAACTGCTTGGTAACAGAATATAGATTAGCCTCGGTTCACTTGTTTGTAAATTGCAGCCTTGATTTTTTCTACGTTTGGCAATACTGCATTTTCAAGGATATTGGCATAAGGAACTGGCACATCATCAGATGCGATACGGATAACTGGTGCATCAAGGTAGTCAAATGCTTCACTTTCAGTGATGATTGAAGCGATTTCCCCGATAAATCCACCAGTTTTGTAAGCATCATTGACCAAGATGACTTTACCAGTTTTCTTAACTGAATTGATGATGATTTCTTTGTCAAGCGGGATAAGCGTACGTGGGTCAACCACTTCAACGCTGATGCCTTCAGCAGCCACTTCTTCAGCAGCTTTCATAACGCGCTCCAACATACGACCGTAAGAAACGATTGTGACGTCAGTACCTTCGCGCTTGATTTCCCCTTTACCAAGTGGGATATAGAAGTCTGGGTCTTGGTTTACTTCTTCTTTTTTACCGTAAAGCGCTTTGGGCTCCAAGAAGATAACTGGGTTGTTATCACGGATTGAAGATTTCAAAAGACCTTTTGCATCATTTACTGTACCAGGTGCAACAACTTTAATCCCTGGAATATGTGTCAACCAAGCTTCAAGAGATTGTGAGTGTTGTGCAGCAGAACCGATACCTGAACCTGACGCTACACGGAAAGTTACAGGCGTCTTCAAACCACCACCAAACATGTAGTTTGTTTTGGCAGCTTGGTTAACAATAGCATCAAGAGCGATTGTAACGAAGTCCATGAAGGTCAAGTCAACGATTGGACGAAGGCCTGTTTGAGCAGCACCAACTGCTGAACCTGCGATGGCAGCCTCAGAAATTGGTGTGTCACGAACGCGTTTTTCACCAAATTCTGCCAACATACCAACAGATGTCCCGAAGTCACCGCCGTAGATACCGACGTCTTCACCCATCAAGAATACTTTTTCATCCTTACGCATTTCTTCGCTTTGAGCCAAGTTAATCGCTTCACGCAAGGCCATTACTTTTGTTTCAGCCATTTTTTACTCCTAATTTATATCAATTTATCTTTACTGTAACAAGTAAAATGTAGAAAACTAATCAATTACTTCATTGTAATCAAGCGTCATAGCTACTCGAGCTACCCTAGTTTGACTTGCTTCTTTAGAGATTAGTCAAACTTCTTACGTTACTAGTTGGGTTCAGACTAGAGGCTTGGAAAAATAGATGAGCCATTAGTGATGCCCGCATCACTAGCTGACTCCCTAATTTTTCTGCGCCTCTTTAACGTCTTCACACCCTAGTCTACAAACACATCCTCATAAGCTACTGAGATGTCTGGATCTGGGCTTTCTTGTGCGAATTTCACAGATGCTTCTACTTGTTCTGCAACTTGTGCTTCGATGGCATCCAATTCTTCGTCAGTCGCAATCTTGTTCTCTGTCAAGTATTTGCGGTATTTCTTAAGTGGGTCTTTTGCTTTCCACTCGTTAACTTCTTCTTTTGTACGGTAAACACCAGCATCGGCAGTTGAGTGACCGAACCAGCGGTATGATTCAACTTCGACCATGGCAGGCCCATTTCCTGCACGAACGTACTCGATGACTTCTTGCATTTTTTCATAAACAGCAATAACGTCATTACCATCCTCAACATAGTGACCTGGAATACCGTATGCAGCAGCACGTTGGTAGAGGTGAGGAATCTTAGTAGAATAAGAAATGTCAGTTGAAATACCGTAACGGTTGTTAGTGATAAAGAAGATAACTGGCAAATTCCAAACAGCTGCCAAGTTCATTGATTCGTGGAAAGAACCTTCGTTAGTAGCTGAATCACCTGAGAAGGCAATAACAATGTTATCTGTACCGAGGTATTGTTGCGTAAGGGCGGCACCCACCGCAAGGGCGTAACCACCACCTACGATACCGTTTGAACCAAAGTTCCCTTTTTCCACATTTGCCAAGTGCATCGAACCACCACGGCCTTTTGATGTACCAGTTGCCTTGCCAGCAAGCTCAGCCATCATGCCGTTGATGTCAATACCTTTTGCAATAACGTGACCGTGACCACGGTGGTGTGAGAAGATGATGTCCTCATCTGTCAATCCAGCAATAGGTCCAACAGCCGCAGCTTCTTCACCGACTGAGAAGTGAGTCATACCTTGTACGAAACCGCGACGCACTAATTTGTTTAATTTCATATCAACATCACGGATTTGTTGCATTTTCAAGAACATGTCCAAATGTTGTTCTTTTGTGATAGATACCATAATTTCCTCCAAAGGTTTTTCTCTTTCTGTACTATGATAGACCAAACTTTCACAAATGGCAAATAATTGGTCTGAACTTTTTAGATACAAACCTACAAGTAAAACCTTGTCCTCACTGACTTTTCATCAAGTCGACCATGTTCACATATTCCACTTAAGTTATTTCTTTCACAAACTTTACAACCATCTTGAAAAGCCTTTCATTTTATGATAAGATGTCACTTGGAGGAAGACATGGAGTTTGAGTTATTTCTTTTAATCTGTAACTATATCGGTACCATCGCTTTTGCCGTTTCTGGTGTTGTCAAAGGTTTCCACAAAAATTTAGATATTTTCGGAATTACACTTTTAGGAATCCTAACTGCTGTCGGGGGCGGAATCATCCGCGATATGATGACTGCTCGCATTCCAGCAGCCTTGACGGATCCCACTTCTATCTATCTAGCGATTGCTGTTGCTCTCATTATGTATGTCGTCGTTGTATCCCGAAAAGCTGATAAGTTAAAAAATCAGCAAATGTACCGATTTCTAGCTACAACCAATCTTGTTTTCGATGCAATTGGATTAGCAATCTTCGCCTTAATCGGAGCCAGTGCTGGTGTAGAGCTGCACCTCAACTTCATGACCAGTGGTATTCTAGCCACTCTAACAGGTGTTGGCGGAGGAATCTTACGCGATCTCTTGGTTAATGAGACACCTATTGTTTTAAAAGAAGATGTCTACGCTGTTCTTGCTCTCTTTGCAGGCATCGCTTATCACATCCTCGTATTAGATTTTCATCTACCACGTATCCCTGTTTATACTGGATTATTTTTCGTTGCCCTCATCATCCGCTTATTAGTCATCAAATACCATGTCAATTTACCAAATATGTCTATAAAAGAAAAAGGTTCTAAGAAATAACTTAGAGCCTTTTATGATGGATAGATACGCGTCCCATGCACCTCAGTTGTGCCTGTCTTATCTACAATATCTTGAGCATTTTCCCAAGTAACGCCCCCACCAATTAATATCGTGAGTTTTCCAGACGCATACTGAACTAAATTCTGTAAGCAAGCGATATTGTCTTCAATACTTGTCCCTTCTACACCGCCATGAGTCAATATACGCCTTACACCTTGCTCACTCAGCCAATCGATAACCTCAAACTGTTCGGCAGGAGGAATTGTATCAAAAGCCATATGGAAGGTTACCTCTAATCCCTCACAGGCTTCAAGTAAGATTTCCATTGTCTGCTTATCCAAGTGATTTTCTGCCGTCAAGGCTCCAAATACCAAGCCAGTGGTTCCACATTCACGCGCCATGGCAATATCTTCTAACATCATCTGGATTTCATCAGCGGTGTAAACAAAATGGCCACCTCTTGGTCGAATCATCGTCATGACAGGCACCTGAGACTGCCCTGCTAACTGACAAATGTACCTTATCACACCTGGACTAGGGGTCGTCCCTCCAACAGCCAAATTATCGCACAGTTCAATCCGATTAACACCTGCTGAAATGGCTTCTGCTACGTGTGTATGATTTTCTGCACAAAATTCTCGAATCATCCTTTTTCACCCTTAGCCTGTTTCTTTTGTAACAGCAGATCTTTTGCTGAAATGCTCATGACCGCTAATAAAATCAACACCATCCCCAATAAGTCCATTGAGTAAAAAACTTCGTGAACTAACAAAACTGAGAAAAAAACGGAGGCCACTGGTTCAATAGAAGCCAGCAAACTTCCTTTTACCGAACCAACCTTACTGACACCTTCTAAGAAGAATGTATAGGCAAAGATGGTTCCAATACCAACAATGCCAAGCAACCCAAGTAGATTTGTAGTTGTCAAGGGCAGAGCGTAGCGCCAAGTCTGAAATCCAAGAGTGATCACCAGACCACCAGATAACATTCCGAGCCCCATAACAGTCAAGCTACCAAATTCACGAATGAGTCGAATCGGAAAAATAATGTAAATAGCATAGGTCACCGCTGAGAATAGACCCCAGAAGAGCCCAAGCGGAGTAACTGCTAGACTGGTTAACTGTCCATGAGTTGCAATGAAGACTGTACCACTGATAGCAAGGAGGATTGAGAACACTTCAACAAGTGTGGGAGCCTGTCGATTCCGCAAGCAAGCATAGCCCAAGACCAAGACTGGGCACAAATATTGCAAAACCGTTGCCGTTCCCGCATTCGTATGCTGGATTGCGACCAGATAGGCCACCTGATTGAGCGCAAGCCCTAGCATCCCAAATAGAAAAATCATCAAAAGAGACTTCTTCTCGTGCGCTACCTTAGCTAAGGTATCTGGTGTTCTCAACCGAGCCATCGCCAGCAAGAACACTCCTGAAATAAGAAGCCGAAGACTAGTGATTTGCATAACACTAATGCCATTGGCAATCAAAACCTGACCACTTACACCAGAAATTCCCCAGGCAGTTCCCGCAATCAGAGTATAAATCGTTCCCTTAGTCGTCTCCTTCATACGTTTCCCTCTTTAGTTTTTTCCGACGAGCATAGTCAATAAACTTGAACTTATCGAGTTTATGCCGACTTTCTGTATATTGAAATTGAGGACCATCTTCCAAGAAAACCTCGGATTTGATTAAGATCAAACTCTCATCTCTAGTCTCCAACCAAACCTTTTCTTGCAAACTTGTATGTTCTACCGTAATTTCTTTACGAGCATAAGAGATGGTCAGTCCTAGCTCATCCTCCACATAAGCATAGATAGAATCTTCTATGGCTTCCTGCTTAATATCCAGCACCAAGTCTGTCCGAAAATAATCCGTGTCCACAATGGCAGGTTTTCCTTCCAAATAACGCAGACGAATGATTTTCCAGACTTCCTGCCCCGTACGAAAACCTGATCGCTTCGCAAGAGACGGTGTAACCTTAATCCTCTCTAAAGACAACATTTTCGTATGCACATTGAGGTTCATACTGGTGCTGACCTCACGGTAGCTATTTAAGCCTGACAAAGGAAAGTTTAGTTGCTCACTCTGGATGACAATTGTCCCATGCCCTTGTTTACGGCGAATAAAGCCCTGCTCCGTCAACATCTGAAGCGATTTACGAACAGTTGCCCTACTAGCTTGATACTCTTCCTGCAAGCGTTCTTCCGTCGGCAAATGACTGTTGACTGGATAGACATGCTGGGTAATTTTTTCTTTCAAATCATTGAAAATTTCTTGATATTTTCTCATTTTTTCTTCTAACTATTCTTTATTTCCAAAGTCTATTATAACAAAATTTCAATCCTAGAAAGTAATTTCTCTTGACTTTCCGAACAATGACTTTCTTTTTGTATACTTTTTCTGCCACTTCCTATAATTAACATCTTAGTTTATAATAGGAAAGGACAAATGTCCTAATTTTTCTTATATGACACGTGATTAATTCATAATTTTTTATATTTTTACAGACCAATGTCCTAACACTTTTTTACAGACAAATCTTATAATGAAGGAGGTAGAAATGATGAATGACCTAAGAAAAATCATTCAAGATACACCAAATGTAGCAGCATTACTGGCCAGTTGCCCTTTGAAAATTCTCCAAGCAATGGACATCGTTCAGTATGAAAAGGCTGGAGATTTTCATCTCCCACGACAAGAATTTCACGATTCTGTCTATATTTTAGTAAGTGGAGAATGCGAAATTTCGATTCAGGAAAGTAATAATCGTACCATGATTTTGGTCTATTACGATCAAGCCGGGGCCTTGATTGGTGAACAAGAAGCCATTTTGCAGAAACCCTATTCTGCCTCAGTCATTAACAGAACCCCTTGTCAGCTTCTAAAAATGTCCAATCAAACCTTCTTAGAATGGATTCAAATGGACCATTCTTTTACTCACCACTTGCTAAAAGACCAGTGCCAACAAATTTACAATCTAGCCAACCAAGCTAGTTACCTGACTCTGCACAATGCCAAAGAGCAGATTGCTCGCTTCTTATTGGCCTGTTACAAAAGAGACATTATCGTCAATAAGCAGGATGTTCATCGCGCCGTTGCTATGTCCACCCGCCATGTTAATCGTATCCTATCCGACCTGGTCAACCAGCAAATCATAGACATTCATCATTCTACAGTTTTGATAAAGAATCCAAAATCCCTGCAATTCTACGGGGAGGAGTAAGGACTGGAAAATACTCTTCTAGTCTTTTTATTTTCACGAAAAAAGTCTTATAACTTTATGAAAATTTAGCTGACATTTGCAGTCTAATTCGGGTATAATAGAGGGAAAGGAACTTTATTTTGTAATGACTATGAACAATACTTCTAGCCCGTCTTGGATCCGTCGTGAATTATTTTCTGATTGGAAACAATTTGAAATCCTCTACGTTTCGATTTTGATTCTGTTACAAATCATTGCCTATTTGATTGCACCAGATAGCCTGATTGGGATGGTATCTGGGATTACAGGTGTACTTTGCTTGGTATACGGTATGAAGGGGCGCAAAATCACCTTCCTTTTCGGGATTATCCAATGCCTAGCTATGACCTACATCGCCTTTATTTCTAAGGCTTATGGCTCCTTTGCCATGGATATCATCTATGTGATTTCTCAACCCATCGGTTGGTTCATGTGGGGCAAGGATGAAGCCATTCGTTCCTTTACTTCCAAGCAGCGTAACCAAGTTTTCGCCGGTGCCTTTTTCGCTTGGTTAGTGGGCTGGCTGGTCCTTTCCATGCTCCATGGACAATTGCCTTACTTTGACTCCATCAATCTCGTCGTCAGCCTTATTGCCCAAACCCTTTATATCTTTAAGTTTAAGGAAAATTGGAGTCTCTGGATTATCGTCAATATCACCAATGTTCTTTACTGGGTAATCCTAACTGTCCAATTTATGACAGGGCAAACGGATATTGGTAACCTTGGTGCCAACCTATCTCAAGTTGCCTTGCAATTTGCCCTCCTCTTCAACTCTATCTATGCCAGCAAGGTCTGGTCCCAAGAAAATTAAGAAAGCGACGGAGTGTCGCTTTCTTTTTATCTATCTAGCCAAATCTATCTAGCCAAGCCAACACTTTCAACAAAGCGCATGAAGGCTGCTTGACCTTGCGGTGTCCGTTTGTAAACACCTGCATCCTCTAGCACACGACTGAAAACCTGGCCGATAGCTGTCTGGACAATGCTGGTCACATTTTCTGCAGTGACGTCTGGATGAGCCGTTTTCAATTGATCTGCCCATTCTTGATGGTAATCAGCGACAGCTTCAACCTTTCCCAGCAGGTAATCTTCTACCACAGCCAATTCATTCTTAAGACGAGGAGGTAAGATAGCCAGACCCATGACTTCAATCAAGCCGATATTTTCTTTCTTGATATGCTGAACATCTTGGTGAGGATGATAGATACCATCTGGAAATTCTTCCGAGGTCTGGTTATCACGTAACACCAAGTCCAGCTCAAACAAGTCTCCCTTGCGACGCGCGATTGGTGTAATGGTATGATGCGGTTGACCGTTAGACTCTGCCAAAACACAGACTTCTGGGTCTGAATAGCCACGCCAAGCTGCAAGAATTTTTTCTGATAAGGCTAGCAAATCTTCCTTACTCTGACTGATCAAGCGTAGCACGGACATCGGCCATTTGACAATCCCTGCCTGCACTTGTTCAAATCCATCAAAAGTAAACTGACAATCCAGCTCGGCTTTTTCCATAGCAAAGGTATGACGACCACCTTGATAATGCTCGTGGGTCAAAATAGAGCCACCGACAATCGGAAGGTCCGCATTGGAACCCGCAAAATAACCAGGGAATTGCTCAACGATATCCAAGAGACGTTGGAAAGTCAAAGGGCTTATCTGCATAGGCTCATGTTGACCGTAGAAAAAGATGCAGTGCTCATTGAAATAAGCATAGGGTGAATACTGGAAGCCCCAAGTCTGCCCTTCCATTTGGTAGCGAATGACACGGTGATTAGCACGCGCAGGGTGATTAATCCGACCTTGATAGCCTTCATTTTCCATGCAAAGCTGACAAGCAGGATAGCTAGATGACTTAGCTAGTTTGGCCGCTGCAATCACTTTGGGATCTTTTTCTGGCTTAGAAAGATTAATGGTAATCTCCAATTGACCATATTCCGTCTCCGCTGGGAAATAGATATTACGCTCAATAGCTTTGATCTTGACGTAGTCATTGCGCTTGCTGAGAGCATAAAAATCTGCAATCGCCTGCTCAGGATTTTCCTGATAGGTGGCCCAAAACTGATTGTTAACTGCGCTAGGTGCAGGCGTCACAAAGTCCATAAGCTGGGCACCCACTATATCCTGTTCTTCTAGTAAATCCCCAGAAAGACCATTCTTCACAGCCAACTCCACCAGTTGATCCTTGAGGTCAATGAGATTCTCTGCCTGAGTTTCGTCGTCCACCCCTTCTTCGCCAACTAAAGCCATGACACGATTTTTTAGATAAATCCTATCTAACTTTTCATAGCTACTACTGGCAATAACTTGGTCAATAAATTTCCCAATAAGTGTATTTGTCATCTGATTTCCTAACTAATTACGTGAAAGTACACGTGAGCCCGCTGCAATTTCAGCCATGTAGAAACTTGGTGCATAGCCCACAACTTGCTCATAAGTCGCTCCAACATTTTCAATGAAGTGCTCTACTTTATTCTTGGCAACAATGGCAATACCACAGCCGCCAAAACCAGCTCCTGTCATGCGAGCTCCCAGCACTCCTTCTTGTTCCCAAGCAGCGTGAGCTAGGGTATCCAATTCCAAGCCAGTCACTTCATAGTCATGTTCCAAGGAAACATGAGAAGCATTGACCAAACGACCAAATTTCTCCAATTCTCCTGCCACCAAGGCTGCCTTGGCTTGCAAGGTACGTTGATTTTCAAGAACAGCGTGACGAGCACGTTTGAGACGATTTTCATCCTTGATAAGGTAGCTGTATTCGTCAAAGACTTGCGCATCCAATTCACCCAAGGTCTGAATATCCAGAACCGCATTGAGTTCTGCAACTGCTGTTTCACATTCAGCACGGCGTTCATTATACTTGGAATCAGCCAATTCGCGGCGCTTGTTGGTATTCATGATGACAATGACATTGTCCCCTAAGTCCAGCGGTACCAATTCATATTCAAGACTATTGGTATCCAAATAAATAGCCTGTTTATCAGCTCCCATACCAATCGCAAACTGGTCCATAATACCTGAGTTAACACCAATAAACTGATTTTCTGTTTGTTTACCAATTTTAACCAAATCCAAACGAGCCAATTTCAAGTCAAACAACTCCTCAGCAATGATCCCAATCAAGAGTTCCAGAGAAGCTGATGACGACAAGCCAGAACCATTTGGAATATTCCCAAACACATAGACATCCATACCGCTATCGATGATATGACCTGCCTCTTGCAAGAATTTCAACACACCCTTTGCATAGTTGGTCCAATTATCCTCTTTTTTGTACACTAGGTTATCCAAGGAAACTTCTATTACACCAACCTCTTCAAAATTTCCAGAATAAAAGCGAAGAGTACGATCGTCACGCTTACGGGCCGCACCATAAGTCCCTAGCGTGATCGCAGCTGGAAAAACATGCCCGCCATTGTAGTCGGTATGCTCACCAATCAGATTAATACGACCTGGCGAGAAAAATGTTGCATCTGCTTGAGCACCAAAAATATCTTGAAAAGCTTGATTTAGTTCTGTTGTGTTCATGACCTTCTCCTTTTTGTAACCGTTTTTATTTTATTTTAATTTCTTTTACTATTCTTGTCAATGTTTTTACTAAAGTTTTACTAAATATGTTATACTAGTTTTATCAAAGCAAAAGGAACAATAAATGGCTACTATAAAAGAAATCGCTGCGCAAGCCGGTGTGTCAATTGCAACCGTTTCGCGCGTGCTCAATAAAGATGAAAATATGTCCGTCAGCGCCCAAACAAGAGAAAGAATTTTCCAGATTGCTGACCAACTAGGCTACACCAAACATAAGAAAAATCTTCTTGCCTACCCCAACCGCAAGAAGATTGCCATTATCCAATGGTACACCCAACACGAAGAACTGAACGATCTCTACTATTACTCCATCCGTTTGGGTATTGAACGACGAGCTTTGGAATTGGGATACGATTTGGTACGGATTTTCCATGACCATCCACTCAGTAATGCCCAAGGCGTAGATGGTATAATTCTTATTGGAAAATACAGCCCTAGTCAAATCACAACCTTTGAAAATATCACGCCAAATCTGGTCTTTGTGGATAGCGACAGCCTGCAATTTGGACATAGTTGTGTAACGACTGATTTCTACCACGCAACACGCTCCGTTTTGGACCATTTTATCCAAAAAAACTTGACTGAAATCGGCATGCTCGTCGGACAAGAATGGACAGAGGATAAATCCCAGGCACTGATTGACCCACGTTTTGAAACCTTTAAATCCTACCTGACAACTAAAAAACTTTATCAACCTCAGCATGTCTACGTCGGACAGTTTACGAGCGATAGTGGTTACCAACTCATGAAGTCAGCTATTGAAACCGGTCAACTCCCTCAAGCCTTCTTCATCGCCAGCGATGCCATGGCTATTGGCGCCCTTCGTGCCCTACAAGAAACTTCTATCCCCGTTCCTGAAAAAATGAGCCTCATCGCTTTTAATGACACAGCCGTCGCCAAGCAAGTCTATCCCGCCCTATCCTGCGTAACGGTCTTTACGGAAGAAATGGGAGCTACTGCTCTCACAACCCTTGACCAAATCCTATCCGCAGATACCCCACAAATTCCCCGCATGATTCAACTAGGCACCAAGCTCACTTTGCGTGGCTCGAGTATATAGAAATAACGATTTTGTCCCGCTCCTGCAAGGTTGATTAGGTACTGTTCTGAAAAGGCTTTGAACGACCAGTCAACTACTGCCTTAAACAGCTCTACTAATTTTTTGAGAGGTTGGAAACTTTTGTTCCAGCCTTTTTGTGTATGCTATCAATCCAACAATTTCGCCAATTCCTGTACTAACAATTGTTGAGCAACTTGTGGGTTGGCTTGACCTTTCGTAGCTTTCATCAAGAAACCAGTGAAGGCCTTGTCTGCATTACGTTTACCAGACTTGAAGTCAGCAACAGCAACTTCATTATCCGCAAAAACTTGATGAATAATTGGCACGAGGATAGCTGGATCGGAGATTTGTACCAAGCCTGCTTTTTCCACATACTCACGTGCAGAACCACCATTTTTCGCCAAATGAACAAAGACTTTCTTAGCAATTTTTGATGAAATCGTTCCGTCTGCAATGATAGCAATCATTTCCACCAAGTTTTCTGGTGTCAAAGCAATCTTGTCTAGGCTAGTCGCTTCCGCATTGAGGTACTGAGCTACTTCCCCCTGCAACCAGTTGGAAACTTGCTTAGCATCACCACCCAGAGCAACAGCTTGCTCGAAGAAGTCGGACTGAACCTTGGTTGCCGTCAACTGACCTGCATCATAGGCTGACAAGCCCAATTCTGACATATAGCGCGCACGACGAGCTTTCGGAAACTCTGGCAAATCTGCTCGCATTTCCTCAATCCAGCTATCTGAAATCTCAAACAATGGGAGGTCTGGTTCTGGGAAATAACGGTAATCCGCCGCACCCTCTTTAACACGCATAAGGATTGTACCCTTGTTGGCCTCATCGTAACGACGAGTTTCCTGACGAATTTGACCTCCAGAACGCAAGATTTTTGCCTGACGTTCCACTTCAAATTCTAAACCTTTGCGCACATTGCTGAAGGAATTCAAGTTTTTCAACTCAGTTTTGACACCAAATTTTTCCTGACCATAAGGACGAAGAGAAATATTGGCATCCACCCGCATGGAACCTTCTTCCATCTTCACATCAGAAATGCCGGTGTATTGGATGATTTCCTTGAGGGCAGTCAGATAGGCATAAGCTTCCTCTGGTGAGCGCATGTCCGCTTCAGATACAATTTCAATCAATGGCACACCTTGGCGGTTAAGGTCAACGTATGAATAACCGTCTGTACCGTGGGTATTTTTACCAGCATCTTCTTCCAAGTGGGCACGTTCGATACGAATTTTCTTAGTTGAACCGTCTTCCAATTCCACTTCAATCCAACCATTGTAACCAATCGGCTCATCAAATTGTGAAATTTGGTAGGCTTTTGGATTATCAGGGTAGAAATAGTTTTTACGGTCAAAGTGCAGGTGTTGGTGGATGTCCATGTTTAAAGCTAGCGCAGCCTTGATTCCCGCATCGATAACTCCCTTGTTCATAACTGGAAGAACACCTGGGAAAGACCAGTCAATCACGTTAGTATTGGCATTTGGATTGTCACTAAAGTGAGCTGGAGTCGGTGAAAAAATCTTAGAATTAGTGTTCAATTCAACGTGGACTTCAAGTCCAATAATGGTTTCAAAGTTCATTAGTTGGCACCTCCAAAGATAACAGGCTGTTGTTTATGATAGTCAGTCGTTGCTTCAAAAGCGCTAGCTACTTGGTAAATCGTCTCTTCTGAATATTTTGGACCAATCAACTGCAAGCCAACTGGTAAACCATCTACAAATCCAGAAGGGAGAGAAATACCAGGAAGTCCCGCCAAGTTAACTGGAATCGTCAACAAGTCTGCCAAGTACATAGCAACTGGATCATGGCTCATACCATCCAAATCAAAGGCAACCGTTGGAGCAGTTGGTCCCAAAATCAAGTCATAATCTGCAAAGACTTTTTCAAAATCTTGAATAATCAAGGTCCGCACCTGACCAGCCTTCTTGAAGTAAGCATCATAGTAACCAGATGACAAACTAAAGGTTCCTAACATGATACGGCGTTTCACTTCCTCACCAAAACCTTGGCTCCGTGTGTTGACGTAAATTTCCTCAAGACTCTTAGCATCCTCTGCACGGAAACCATAGCGAATGCCGTCAAAACGTTGCAAGTTTGAAGAAGCTTCAGATGAAGCGATGATATAGTAAACAGCTACCCCGTACTTGCTATGTGGTAGGCTAACTTCTTCCACAATGGCACCTAATTTTTCAAAGTGCTTAGCTGCTTCAAGAATGTTTTCCTTGATTTTTGGATCAATTCCCTCACCCAAATATTCTTTTGGCAAGGCAATTTTCATCCCTTTGATATCTTGACCAATTTTTGACGTATAATCAGCAATTTCAACTGGCGCAGATGTTGAATCTTTGACATCTTTGCTGGCAATGGCATTGAGCAAGAGGGCATTTTCTTTAACGGTTTGTGAGAATGGTCCAATTTGGTCTAAAGATGAACCAAAGGCAATCAAGCCAAAACGTGAAACCGCACCATATGTAGGTTTCAAGCCAACAATCCCGTTAAAGGCTGCTGGTTGACGAATCGAACCACCCGTATCAGAACCGAGTGATAAACGCACTTGACCAGAAGAAACGGCTGTTGCAGAACCACCTGATGAGCCACCAGGAACCTTGCTGTGGTCCCAAGCATTTTTAGTTTTCTTAAAGTAAGATGTTTCGGTTGAACCACCCATAGCAAATTCATCCATGTTGGTCTTCCCGATGACAATCATTCCCTTATCATAAGCATTAGCAACTGCAGTCGCGTCAAAAATCGGCTCATAATTGTAAAGCATTTTTGAAGCAGCTGTTGTCAAAATTCCCTTTGTCGAAATGTTATCCTTAACCGCCAAAGGAATACCTGATAAGACATTGTCCGCATCAATCCCTTTTTCATCGAGAGCACGCGCTTGAGCTAGCGCAGCTTCATCCGAAACAGTGATAAATGAACCCACTGCTTCTTCACGCGACTTGATATCCTCCAAAGTTGATTGAGTCAACTCCTCAGCAGAGATTTCCTTAGACACCAAAAGTTGGTGCAATTCTTCAATAGTTTTATGATTCAAAGACATTAGGCATCTCCTCCGTCATCCAAGATAGCTGGCACCTTGATAAAGTTATTTTCCTTCTCAGGAACATTTTTGAAAAGATCATCGCGGTCAGTTCCCGCTTCTGACACATCTTCACGCATGACCGTTTTGCGATCTGCCATGGTTGAAGTGACCGGCACACCAGTCGTATCTACTTCATTGAGCAATTCCACCATATCAACAATTTTTGACAAGGTCGTTGCAAATTCAGTCGTTTCCTGATCTGAAAATGCTAATTTTGATAAATTCGCCACATGGCGAACTTCTTCTTCAGAAATTTTCATTGATTTCTCCTTGATTTTTCATTCAAAGACTTACATATACAGTCTTAGCTATTATACCACAAAAGTCCTTAAAATTGACCTTCTGCATGCTAGGAGGATAAGAAAAATGACTTGTCACCAAGCCATTCTAATCTATTATTTTTGCTCCCAAAACATGTTGGAAATGCCCAAGAGCCCACTGATGATTTTCGTCTGTCAAACTAGCTGTTGCAGATGCAATAACCTCAATTTGGTAGCCCAAATTATAGGCATCAATAGCTGTATGAAGAACACAGATATCCGTTAAAACACCTGTCAAAATAAGTGTATCTACCCGTCTCTCACGCAATCGAATATCCAAGTCTGTCCCTGAAAATGCTGAATAATGACGCTTGTCCAACCAGAAAACTTTTTCATTGTCCTTATTTTCTGAGTAAAATTCAGCCAAATTTCCATACAAATCACGTCCACTAGTTCCCATAAGATTATGGGGCGGAAAGAGATCAGTCTCTGGATGAAATCGATCTCCCTCATCATGGCCATCAATAGCAAAGAAAACATAGTCTCCTCGCTCAAATGCCTCTCTTGTTACCTGAGCAATCCTTTGAGAAATTGCTTGAGCAGGCGCTCCTGCCGTCAATTTCCCATCATCTGCCACAAAGTCATAGGTATAGTCAATTGAAATCAGTGCTTTTGTCATGATTTTTTAATAATCTCGCTTCTTAATCTCATCAAAAATAGCTGGAATCAAGACTTTCAAGTAAGTCCCTTTCATCCCCAACGAACGACTTTCAATAATACCCGCACTCTCAAGTTTGCGAAGTGCATTCACAATAACGGAACGTGTAATCCCGATACGGTCTGCAATAACAGAGGCTGTCAACTGACCTTCGTTGCCATTCAACTCACCCAAAATCGCTGATACAGCCTTCATTTCAGAGTAAGAAAGTGTGTTAACTGCCATATTTACAGCTGCACGACGACGGATATTTTTTTCATCCTCTTCCCGTTGGAAGTTCAAAAGCTGAATCCCCACCACGGTAGCCGCAATCTCCACCAAAATCAAGTCATCATCGCTGAATTTACCATCATTGCGCCAAATCAAAAGTGAACCAAAACGAATCCCCGTCACATGAATAGGCGCCAAGGTCGTCACACTATTTGGATAAATTTCACGCGCCTCAATCGGAAAGGCTGTCAAATCACTTTCAATAGGCAGGTTAGCCTCTGTATCATAAACCGCTGCTGCTGCATTTACAAATTCCTCTGGAAAATGCTTGTTTTGGAAATAAGACTCCGTTCGATCATTGTTAAATTCGTACTTCAGACTGTAGCCCAAAATCAAACCAGCCGAATTCACAATGCAAGAATTACAGTCAATGATCTCAGCCAACTGGCTCGCAATAGCATTGTATGGCAATTCCTCTGCTAATTTTTCCTCTGAACGCTTCAAAATAGAGGTAATGTTGCGTGTTTTTTCAAGTAATGTAACCATAATTTCCTCGTTATACTATAATTGATTCCAGTATAACAGAAAAAAAGCTGAATTTCAACAATTATCAGAAAATTAAGTATTGTTTTATTTATACGGACAATTCAAAAAAACCTCCTAAAGGAGAGTGGTTTTTAACGACGATATTGCTTCAAGAAACGGGTCATTTTTTCTTGAACTTCTGATAATTCTTCGACTCGTGGAAGATAGACAATACGGAAGTGATCTGGGTCCTTCCAGTTAAATCCACGACCATGGACCAACATAATTTTCTCTTGTTTGAGGAAATTCAATACAAACTGCTCATCATCATCAATTGCATACATATTTCGATCAATTTTTGGGAAAATATACAAACCAGCTTGGGGTTTCACTGCTGACAAACCTGGAATATTATTAATAGCCTCATAGATAAAATTACGTTGCTCATAAATCCGACCACCTGGTAGAAGTAACTTATCAATTGACTGGACTCCGCCTAGAGAAGTTTGAACAATATGCTGAGATAAAACATTCGAACACAAGCGCATATTAGAAAGCATGTTAAGTCCTTCAATATAGCCTTGAACATGTTTTTTAGGACCTGATAGGACCATCCAGCCTACGCGGAAACCAGCAACACGATGAGATTTTGACAAGCCATTCATAGATACACAGAAAACATCTGGTGCCAAGCTAGCGATGGCGATGTGCTCACCACCATCCATGACCAAACGGTCATAAATTTCATCGGCAAAGATAATCAAATCATGCTGGCGAGCAATCTCCACGATTTCTTCCAAGATTTCTTTTGGATACAAAGCTCCTGTCGGATTGTTTGGATTGATAATGACAATGGCCTTGGTATTTGAAGTAATTTTTGACTTAATATCCTCAATATCTGGATACCAGTTTGCGCCTTCGTCACAGAGATAATGCACAGCATGCCCACCACCAAGGCTGATACAAGCTGTCCAAAGTGGGTAGTCTGGCATTGGCACCAAAACCTCATCTCCATTATCCAACAGAGCCTGCATGGACATGGAAATTAATTCCGACACTCCATTTCCAATGTAGATATCTTCTACATCTACATTTGGAAAACCTTTTAGTTGGCAATACTGCATAATCGCCTTACGAGCTGAAAAAATACCTTTAGAATCTGAATATCCCTCACTATTACGTGCGTTGGTAATCAAATCACGAATCACCTCATCTGGTGCTGTGAAACCAAATTCCGCAGGATTGCCTGTATTCAAGCGTAGAATTTTTTCACCATTAGCACGCATACGATTAGCTTCATCCAATACTGGACCACGAATATCGTAGGCCACATCTTCCAATTTCATTGATTTATTGATTTCTCTCATGGAGAATTACCTCGACTTTCTATTGCTATTATTTTAGCCTAATTATCAGAAAATAACAAGAAAGAGTTTACTTTTTCATTGAAAAGGCATACAATATAAGTATCGAGAAAGGAGTGAAGACTTATGACCCAATCTTATCACACTATTTTAGTAGCCGTTGATGGATCTGTGGGCGCAGAACTTGCCCTTCATAAAGCCATTCATGTCGCCAAACGTAACCAAGCTCGCCTTGTCATTGCTCATGTCATTGACACACGAGCCCTTCACAATGTCGCAGCCTTTGACGCTTCTGTTTATGAAACGCTGGAAGCTGAAGCAAAAGAGCTCTTGGCTGAATACCAGACAACTGCTAAAGAAGCTGGTGTTGAAGACGTTACAATCGTCATTGAATTTGGTAACCCAAAAGTTTTGTTAGCGGAAGACATTCCTCAACAAACCGGTGCAGATTTAATGTTGCTTGGAGCAACTGGGCTCAATGCCTTCGAACGCATTCTCATAGGATCTTCATCCGAGTACATTATGCGCCATGCTAACATCGATATTCTCATTGTCCGTGACGGTGACAAAAGTCTATAAATAAAAGCCTGAAATTCAGGCTTTTTCTTATCTCTGACGTTGATTTTCTAACTCAGCTTGAATAGCAGGTTCGGGAGCGAATTTTTCTTCCCAATCAGCAGGTTTCAATATTTTATGAGTGATTGGATCAAAATGCGCTCGTCCATCTGGAAATATTTTTCCCATATTTGCTGCATGGACAATCTCAAAAATAGGCTGTGGATCTACGCCCATTAAAGCAAAAGATCCATAAGTAAAGTAAAGAATATCAATCAAGGCATCCACCTGTCCTACCAAGGAATTGCTGGCTTCCGTTTTAGAACGAACCTTGTCTGCCGCCTTGTCCAAAGCCTCATGCAAATTAACAACAGCTTCATCGAAAGCATCCTCACTAGCTACACTAGATCGTAAAAATTCAACAATTTCTTCTACTTTAAAATCAGCCCGATGAGCCGCGGTCTGACTCTCAAAAGCTTGCGCTACTTCTTGTGTTTGCCCATCCATAACTGCATGGAAAGCCTTGACCTTATTAAAATTTTCGTCCTTACTCTGAAACATATCCATCCTCACTGACCAAACCTGCCGCCTCTAAAGCCTGAAAAATCCCATTACGGTTATTGCTATCTGTCACATAGGTAGCAGCCAATTTGACCTTGCGCGATGCATTTCCCATAGCCACCGAAAAACCAACTCCTTGTAACATTTCAATATCATTGTTGGCATCCCCAAAGGCCATTACTTCTGATAAGTGAAAGCCATACAAGTCGCCAACTCGGGCAATTCCAGCTAATTTAGACGAATACTTACTAATCACATCTGCAGCATACTTACTAGACCTAGTAAATTCCAACTGTGGAAATTGTTGCTGCATTTTCTTAGTTTCAAATTCTGTTGCCAAAACCACCATCTGATAGATTGGTTGTTGCAACAGAGCCCGTAAATCTGCCGACTTTTGTGGTGATAATTTTCGTACCCAACGGTTCAAAATCAGATTAATCGTACTCGTCAACCAGGAGGGAACAAAGCGCGTAATCCGATAAGACAAGTCGCCCATCCCCATATTCATGATACTGCTTCCAACAAAGCCAGTCGCCGTACCAAATGCAATATCCTGTTTATGACGTTGAGCATAGTCGATAACAGCTTCCATATCCGAAACCTGTAGTTCCTTCGTAAAAATAATGCCGTCACGAGAAAAAATATACTGACCATTATAGGCTACCACAAAATCCAATCCTAAAGAAGCCATATATTTCAAGACAAAACGAGGATCACGTCCAGTTGCCAAACCTACCAAAATCCCCTGTTTTTTCAACTGATTAATAGCTTCAATTGTCGTCTGATGAACAACCCGGTGATCTGTCAGCAAGGTTCCATCAATATCAAAAAATACTGCTTTTATTGCCAATCAAATCACCTTCTTCCTTCATGTATGATACAATTAGTATAGCATATTTTGAAAGAAACTGAAAAAATTATGAAAAAAATCCTTGTTCTTCACACTGGTGGTACAATTTCTATGCAGGCTGATGAGTCAGGAGCAGTCACCTCCAGTCAAATCAATCCCATGACCCAAGTGGATAGTCCCTTATCTCATTTAGAAGTAACCTCTCTTGACTTTTTCAATCTACCAAGTCCTCATATGACTCTCCAGCATATGTTGAAACTCTATCAAAAAATCAAGACTGAACAAGACAACTTTGATGGTTTTGTTATTACTCATGGTACCGATACCTTAGAAGAAACAGCCTACTTTCTAGACACCATGGCCATTCCTCAAAAACCCATCGTCCTAACAGGTGCCATGCGTTCCTCTAATGAACTTGGCAGTGACGGTGTTTATAATTACCTCAACGCCCTCCGTGTAGCTAGCGATTCTCAATCCGCTGATAAGGGCGTTCTCGTCGTCATGAATGATGAGATACACGCTGCGAAATACGTGACTAAAACTCATACTACTAATGTCTCTACCTTCCAAACCCCCACCCACGGTCCATTAGGACTCGTCACAAAGCGGGAAATTCTCTACTTCAAAACAGCTGACCCACGTGTTCGCTTTGATTTGCAGAAAATTGAAGGAAATGTTCCTATTATCAAGGCTTACACAGACATGGAAAGCCTTCTACTAGATAATCTAGACCTACATACTATCTCTGGTCTGGTTTTCGAAGCACTTGGCGCTGGAAATCTCCCACCTAGCATCCTCCCTTCTCTAGACCGCTTTTTAGAAGCAAATATTCCTCTCGTGCTCGTTTCTCGCTGTTTCAATGGAATCGCTGAACCAGTCTACGCCTATCAAGGTGGGGGCGTTCAATTACAAGAAAAAGGCGTCCTCTTCGTCAAAGAATTGAATGCGGCCAAAGCACGCATCAAGCTCCTAATCGCACTAAACGAAGGCCTCAAAGGAGACCAACTCGCCGATTACATCCAAGGATAAAAAAGAACCAGCCACAATTACAGGCTGGTTTTCTGCTACCTTTGTAGGAAAAGGATTCTCTTCTTTAAGAACTAACCGACAAAACTTGAACGATATTGAATTGTACTTTCATAAAATAGCCCTCTCTCTTATTAACTCCAATGTATGAACTAAGATTTAAAGGAGAAATGAAATTTTTCTTGAAAGAAATCTTAATCTAATTCTCCCTTCTCACGAAGATTTTCCACCAAAACAGACCATTCGGGCTGTTCACGCCAGTTTTTATCAGAAGTGACTACAGCTGCCATTTTTCTTGCTTCTTCTAAAATTGCATAGTCTTCCACTAAATTTGCCACTTTAAATTCTGGAATACCTGATTGCTTGGTTCCAAAAATCTCTCCAGAACCGCGCATTTTCAAATCCTCCTCAGCAAGAACAAAGCCATCCGTCGTCTCCGTCATAATTTTCATTCGTTGCTTGCCAGACTCTGTCTTAGGATTTGCCACCAAAATTGCATAAGATTGCTTATGTCCACGACCAACACGACCACGCAATTGGTGCAGCTGACTCAAACCAAAACGATCTGCATCCATAATCATCATAACAGTCGCATTGGGAACATTCACCCCAACTTCAATAACTGTAGTCGATACCAAAATATCTGTTTTCTGCTCCTTAAACTCTTGAATGATAGAGTCCTTCTCATCAATCCTCATTTTTCCATGCAAGAGAGCTACTTGGGCCCGACCAGCAAAATAAGCCGCCAATTCTTCTTCCAAAGCAATGGCATTTTTCAAATCCAAACTTTCGGATTCCTCAATAAGAGGGGATATTACGTAGACTTGAGCGCCACGTCCCACTTCCTTATCTAGCCATTCTAAAACAGTTGGTAATTGCTCATGTTTCACCCAACGGGTGACAATGGGCTTGCGCCCCGCAGGAAGTTGATTGATGATAGAGACATCCATTTCCCCGAAAGCCGTAATGGCTAGCGTACGAGGAATAGGAGTCGCAGTCATCATCAGCACATCTGGATTCTCACCTTTCTCCCGCAAACCTCTCCGCTGATTTACACCAAAGCGATGCTGCTCATCAGTGATAACCAGACCAAGATTGTGATAATTTACTCCTTCTTGAATCAAGGCATGTGTCCCAATAATCAGATCCACCTGACCAGATTCAATCGCAGCAAGAGCGGACCGACGAACTGCTGCCTTCATCCCTCCTGTCAACAGAGCAATGGATAAATCTGGAAACAGAGATTGCAATGACTCATAATGTTGTTCCGCTAAAATTTCAGTAGGAACCATTAAAGCAGACTGAAAACCTGCTGTATAAGCAGCATACATGGCTAAGCCAGCAACAACTGTCTTCCCTGAGCCAACATCTCCTTGCAACAGACGATTCATATGTGCAGTTGACTTCATATCTGCCAAGATTTCATCCAGAGCAGACTCTTGTGCAGCCGTCAAAGTAAAAGGAAGGTTATGAATTTCATTCTCTAACAAGTCACTTCTATACTCAATAAAAACACCATCTGTTGCTTGACGATTAGTAGACTTTACATCCTGTAAATTTAACTGAAAATAAAAAAGTTCTTCAAATTTAATACGGCGCAAAGCCTGCTTATATTCAGCTAAATCCTTAGGAAAATGCATAGCATAAACCGCCTCACGCCTATTCAGTAAGCCATATTTATCCAATAAACTTTGCGAAAGATTCTCGACCAATAACTCTAGGTAGCCCAAGTCAAAAGCAGACTTCAGAAGTTTTTCAATATTTTTTTGACTAATCCCTTGCGAAACATGATAAACAGGTTGCAAATCATCCGTGGTTTGAGATAAAATTTTCATTCCTGTCAAACTCGCCTTAGCTTTATCCCATTTACCCCAAACGGCAATCGTTGAACCAACTTCAACTTTCTCTGCCAAATAAGGTTGATTAAAAAAAGAAACAGCCAGCACAGCTTCTTCTTTTTTCATCGAAAACCGTAGACGATTGCGTTTATAACCATAATATTGGACATTTGCAGGTGTCACCACTTCACCTGTTAGCAATACTTTTTCACCATCAGCTAAGTCAAAAATAGATTTCTCTTGAAAATCCTCGTATCGGAAAGGATAATATACCAATACATCTTCAATTGTTTCAAGACCGATTTTCTTAAATTTTTCAACTGATTTTGGTCCTACCCCAGGTAACACCCCCAGCGAATCATGTAAATTTTTCATAAATGTATTATATCAAATTCTTAATTTTTACAAAACAAAAAACAGCCCTAAGGCTGTCGTATT